>JAOUGQ010000343.1 GCA_029865515.1 Nitrospirota bacterium | reverse complement strand
AGGGCCTTTTCCGCCTGTTGACGTAGGATGTTAAACCCGGCAGCTGGTTTTTTCTTTGGACTCATGCTTTGCTTTCTTCCCTGATTTCTGTCTCCCCATTGTTGCCCTTGACGCCTCACCCCTGAGGTCTGACTTCAGATGGATCCCCGCTACCCACCGGCGGGGATGAGGGAATAGGGGGTCTGTCTATTCCATAAGGTGTCATCGTTGCCCTCCTTGGTCATTTCCGCGGATGGAGGAATCAAGGTTCAGTTTTTCCTGAGTGACATCCTCCATGGCCAGAAGAATGAGCCGGGGATCGCCTGACTCCTGTTCGAGACGACGGCCGTTTAATACCAACATCCGCCGCCCCACGCGCGAAAAGGTATGGTCAACGAGAAAATCCTGGAATGTCTTGTTTTGAGGCAGAATCTCCTCGAGCAGTCGACGCAATGCCGGAATATCCCACTCCCCTTCCCCTACCTGATATAAATGTTGTAGGTCCACCTCTGACGGGGAGAGATGAAACGTCTGGTAAAAGGCCCGATTGGCTTTCACGACTCGTAATTGCCCATCTAAGACCAAAAGCGGTTGGCGGACCGTCTGAATAATGCTTTCGGCAAATTGCTTGTCCTCCCGGGCGGCAATCGCTGCTTTTTTGGTTTCCGTGATATTGAGAAAGGTGATAACTAAACCATCAATCGTATTCCGGGCGGTCCGATAGGGAAGAATCCTGATGAGGTACCACTCCCCATCGCTGGCTTGCACCTCCACTTCCTGAAACACGAGCGTACGAAGAACGTGTTGCGCGCCCTCGATCAGCCGGTCGCGGCTTAATTTCGAAGCAATATCCGCAAGCGGCCGGCCGACATCGGTGGTAATGAGATTGATGATCTTTTTGACCGCCGGCGTAAACCGCTTGATGTTCAGATCATTATCCAAAAAGACAGTGGCAATGTCGGTACTGTTGAGCAAATTATCCAAGTCATCATTTGTCGAAGACAGTTCGTCGATCTTGCCTTGCAATTCGGCATTGACCGTCACCAGCTCTTCATTCAACGATTGCAGTTCCTCTTTGGATGTCTCCATTTCTTCATTGGTGCTTTGTAATTCCTCGTTGGTGGACTGGAGTTCCTCATTGGTCGATTTCAGCTCTTCATTCGAGGTTTGAAGGGCTTCAATGGTGCGTTGCAACCGTTGCTTCGTATAGCGCAATTCGTGAAGGACGCCTGGGGATGGCGCGACATCACGTTTCACCGAGGGTTTCTTTTTCCCTTTTATGGAAGAGGCTGGCCCTTCCGGCTTGGAAGCAAATGTCACCTGGTAGAGCCCTCGCAGGGGTTCCGGCTCATCAATCCGCTTGACCGCCAGATCCACCGACACAAAAGTCCCATTGGTTTTCACGTGAACACCCTGGCGCACGACTTCTTTGTCCTGGGTGGTGACTTGATGCAGGGCGGTCGCCAGATCATGACGCAGCCCCTCCCTGGCCATGTTCAGAAGGATAAGGTTCGGCTGACCCGGCGCCGGTTCTAAATAGGTGCCGGTCCGTCCATGGATATAGACCACCTCTCCTCGTTCATTGACAATGACACTGGCCGGAGCATATTGCTCCAACAACATCGTTTCGACCAGGTCAGGGATCGAAGGCGTCGGACCGGGTAGCGAACGGTCCACGCCGGCCAGACTTTCGCGTACCGCTTTGATTCCGCCGACCGGAAATCCCTCAAGGCTGGTTCTATCAGTCGTCCCGGCTTTGCGCTGATAGAGTTTCCACTTTCGATCGACGGTCTCGAAAAGCCCTTCCTCAAACTGCCCAATCGTTTCCGACGATCCGAGAAACAGCACGCCGGGATCTTTCAACGCATAATGAAAGAGAGGAAACAGACGCCGCTGGGTTCGCCCCTCTAAGTAGATAAGCAGATTTCGACAGGAGAGAAGATCCAGCTTCGTGAACGGGGGATCGGCCAGCAGATTATGCTGTGCAAAGATGACGAGATCCCGAATGTCTTTCTTGACACGGTAATTGCCATCTTCTTTTGTAAAGAACCGATGCAATCGTTCCGGCGTCACATCGTTGGCGATCCCCGCCGGATAGAGCGCTTTCCGCGCAAACTCAATGGCCTGGCCGTCCAGATCAGTCCCAAACACCTGGACGTGAAACCGGATCTTCCTGTGGGCCATATATTCGCGAAGCAGGATGGCCAGCGAATAGGCCTCTTCGCCGGTCCCGCAGCCGGGCACCCACACGCGCACGTGATCCCCATCAGGTTTCGCGTCCAGTAGTAACGGAAGGCCCTGGTTAGCCAGGATTTCAAACGCCGCCGGATCCCGGAAAAAGCTCGTGACGCCGATGAGAATTTCTTGAAAGAGCGAATCCAACTCATGCGGATTGGCCAGTAAATACCGGAGATACTGTTTGGGAGCCTCAATCTGATGGACATTCATCCGTCGCTCGATCCGGCGGCGAATCGTATTCGTTTTATACAAAGAAAAATCATTGCCGGTTCGATCCCGGAGAAGCACAAAGACTTTGTGCAAAAACTGTCCCACATCTTTTTCCTCACCCAGACCCGATGGGATGGATGTCAGATAGGGTCCACGGATATAGGCCAGAATTTGCTCGGGCATCTGTGCCGGGGGACACACATAATCAATAACCCCCGTCTCGATGGCACTCTGCGGCATCCCGGCATATTTGGCGGATTGCGGCTCCTGCGCCATGGTCATGCCCGATTCCCCTTTGATCGCCTTCAGACCCAGCGTGCCATCTGACCCCGTCCCCGACAACACCATTCCAATGGCGCGATGCTTTTGATCTTCAGCCAGAGAGCGGAAAAAGTAATCGATGGGTAAGGGCAACCGGTCTGGTGAGGGAGGCTCCATCAAATGCAGCCTGCCGTTAAGCAGTGCCAGATTTTTTCCTGCCAGAGCGAGGTAGACGGTATCGGGCTTCACCGCCAGACCATCCGTGACCTCCAGAACCGGCATGCTCGTACACTTTTGGAGAAGACCTGGAAGCAGACTGGTATGACTTGGAGACTGGTGGGGAACCACTACGAAGGCCAAGCCGCTATCTGACGGCATCTGCGTGAAGAATTCCTCAAAGGCTTCGAGCCCGCCCGCTGAGGCCCCGATTCCCACGATTGGAAAGCCAGGCTGAAGCTGACGAACTTCAAAGGACGGAGGACCTTTCTTGACCTGGGATTTACGCTTAGGGCTGGTGCTTGAGGCGTTCGATTGGGTCTTTGGGGAGCGCCGGATTGTCGCCTTCTTTGGAAAGGAACTTTTCTTCGCTAGTTTTTCGAGTTGTCCCTTGGATTTTCCTGTCTTTTTTGGAGGAGCCATGAAAGCGTTTCCTGCGGGGTAAATTAGACAGGCACCTAAGAGGCAGTCGAATCATATTCAATTCAGATCCAAAGGTACAGTACTGTGGTATTCCCCGGTCATCGGCCAGTCCTGCGATAACAGATATCAGTCATCCAGGT
>JAOUGQ010000342.1 GCA_029865515.1 Nitrospirota bacterium | reverse complement strand
GCTGGAACCGTGGTGGAACTCAGCCTGGCGATGATCGCGACATTTTTGTGGAATTTTTGTCCGGAGGGCATTACCAAAAGTCTGCTATTTGTGTTGGCGACCACCAGTTGGGTGACCGGTCTCCTGATTAATTGCAATCCGTTGCTCCGGTTTGACGGCTACTACGTCTTGTCGGATTGGCTGGGTGTCCCGAATTTGCAATCACGCAGCTTCGCCTTCGGTCGCTGGAAATTACGGGAATGGTTGTTTGCCTGGGGAGATGATCCTCCGGAACACATTCCCCCATACCGGGAATATGTGTTGGTCGCGTATGCGTGGGCCATCTGGGTCTACCGGGCCATCGTGTTTGTCGGCATTGCCGTGCTGGTGTATTACTTCTTTTTCAAGGTCCTGGGCGTCATCCTTTTTCTTGTGGAAATCGGCTGGTTTCTGGCGTGGCCGGTGTATGAGGAAATACAGGTCTGGTGGAAACGTCGGGCGGCCGTGGCGCAATCCCGGCGTGGTCGTGGGGTTGGAGCCGCTCTGATGGTGTTGTTGCTGCTGGGTGTTGTGCCCTTGGATACGATCGTGGAGATTCCGGCCGTCCTGGAGGCCCCGGAGCGCGCCACCATTTTTCCGCCGGCCCCTGCACACATTGTGGAAGTCCTGGTGAAAGAGGGTGATCGAGTCGAGCAAGGGGAGCCGCTTCTGGTTCTGGAGTCGCCACAGGTGGAACAGCAAATTCAAATCATCGGACACCGCCTTGCGGCATTAGAACTACGGGGGCAACGGGAAGCCGCCTATCAGGAAGATCGTGATGATCATCTGGTTATTCAGGAGACACTTCAAGGGGAACGCAAGGCGTTACAAGGCCTGTTAACCGTCCGGGACCAGTTGACCTTACGAGCCCCGTTTTCCGGGGTGGTCACGGATCTGGCGTCTTCGCTCCATCCTGGGCGGTGGGTGAATAGTGAGCTGGCTGTTGCCCACCTGATTGGCGAAAGCCCGTTTGTGGTGCAGGCTCTTGCGACGGAAAAAGAGCAGTCCCGGCTCTCGGTGGGCAATGAAGGATGGTTTTATCCTGACGACCCGTCGCGTCCGGTGCGGCACGGCCGGCTTCGGGATTTTCGCCAGGTGGATGAATCCCAAATGGCGTTACCGTATTTGGCCTCAACGTATGCCGGGGGCGTTCCCGTTCGCCAGGATGAGGGAGGTAACCTGATTCCCGAGCAATCCGTGTATCGGGTGGACCTGGATTTAACGGATACGGAGCCATCCTGGAATCAAGTTGTGCGAGGTGTAGTGCATGTGAAGGGAAAGGGTCAAAGTCTCATGGGGCATCTGTGGGCACGAGCGGCATCCATCCTCATTCGCGAAAGCGGTCTATAGCGTTGGGGGAAAAAGAACAGGACGAATCGGGAGCCCAGGAACGGATGGTGTTACCAGCCCCCCCGGTTACGACGATCGGTTTTCCGGCGATCCCGGCCGCGTCGGTCTCGGTTGGTCTCGGAACCATCTTCGGCACAGGAGCTGAGGATTCGTTCACCGAGTTGGGCAAATTGCAGGGCGGGGACGCTATTGGGATTGATACACACGATCGGCAATTTTTTTACGCCAGCGGTATAACACAACTCCGGGGCGGAGGGGATGAGGACCGGGACTTCATGTCCGAGGTGCTCCTGGATGCCTTGCAGACCGTCGGCCGGCGGAATGCCCGAGCGATTGACGGGGATGATGAACAGGGGAGGATCGCAGTGATTGTGAATGCTCTCTAATTGGCTTTTGGCTAAGGCCAGGCAAATGGAATCGGTCTCGGTCACCAGATTGAGGATCTGACAGGCATTGAGAAAACACATGGAAGGAAAGGAGGGCTCCAGAGGAAAATCAAGCACCAAATAGGCGGCAAGTCCTTTGAGTTCTCGAAGCAGGGCGGTAACGAGTTCCGTGGAGACTTGATACCCCACCTCTTGGGCCCAGGGGGACACACATAAGACTTTCAGGCCTGTTGAATGTTGAAAGAGCAACTGGTTCACAAAATCACGATTGATATCAGTGAGATGAGCTGAAGAATCTCCAAGAACCGAGACCTGAGGCATTTTGAGCAGCCAGGCCGCAGTCCCCAAATGAGGGCTCAGCTCAACATAGATCACGCGCTGCCCTCCCTGAACCAGCGTCATTGCGACATTGAGCGCAACCGTCGTGGTGCCCACGCCACCCTTGGCCCCCGTAAATCCAATCACCTGGCATGGTGGATTGTCCTCGCCTTCATTGGCGGTGTCATCCCATGTTGCGTGTGGTTCGGTCTCTTGTTCTTTCAATCGCTGAAACGCTTGCCCTGTTTTTTGAAGCTCCATTTCTATTTTTCCTCTCTCTCTGGCGTTTCGGAACGTCGGTGTCCGTGTACTGTGAAGGTCCGTGGATGTGTGTGGTGTCAGGTGCTGATTTCGGTAAAGAGGCTATGGTGATCGTAAGGGTGTAGGAATTTATCGGAACAATCTTGAAGGCGCTTGAGGGAAAAAGAAAAATGAGTCCGCTCAGCGCCACTACCTCAGTGACACTTCGCAACTGCCACCTGCAGTATCCCTGTGAGCCTGTCCTCCTGGTCAGCGGCGAAGGATCTTGGCCCAGGCGGAAGATGAGAGGGCCGCAGGCGTCATCGGGAATCTCCCGGCTCTGGTCATTCCCGACCTGTGTCATCGGGAATCCATCTTGATTTCGTTTCGGATTGATTCCCGCTACCTACCGGTGGGAATGACAGAAATGGGTTATCATTCCCGCTTGGTTCTGGCGGGAATCTCGTGATAAACCGAATAGAAAAAGACTTCCGACAAAGAATGCCAGAAAAGGCAAGAGGAAGGAAGGCGGTTATTGTTCTCCCAGTCCTTCCCTGCAGCTAGGGAAACACCTCCGAAATCCCAGCGCGACGTGCCATACTCGCCAGATGGTGATCGAGTGTGGCAAGCCCGGAATTTTTCCGTAATGCCAATTCGAGATAGGCCGCATCATAACCGGACAGATCAAACTGGGAGGCCACTCGCTGAAGGGCCTGCACAAAATTGAATCCGGAATGGGAGTCAGTTTGGATCGGGAGCGCGTCATAGGCTCCCAGAAGACGAAGGAACTGATCTTCGGTGATTCGTTTTCGCTTCCTTCCCATTGTTAAGCCATTGGCTAATTCAAACCACCAAAGGGAGGGAACCAAAAGTTCCTTTTGAGAATGATCAAGCGAAAAAAAATCATCAGCTTTTGGGGACTGTTCGTCGGGCAACCCCCAAGCCAAAGCCAGGCTGCAATCAATGACCCAGGCCATTATTTCCGCCGCCCTTCTTCGATGAGTTTCCGGACATTCACTGATCCAGGAATTTCTCTCCGAATGGATTGCAGAGTTTCTTTAATCGAAAGAATGTCCTGATCTTCTTCTGAACCTGGAGGGGGTCCCAACCAGGCTACAGGTTTTCCTCTTCGATGGATTAAAAAGGACCGTCCCTTTTCTGTC
>JAOUGQ010000063.1 GCA_029865515.1 Nitrospirota bacterium | reverse complement strand
TCGGCCGCATGATGTGCCTTTTCGCATCCACGACGGGCAGACATTTTTTAAGGTGATGTACGAAAAAATGCAGGATATTCCGACTCATCTCTACGGGTCATCGCTGGGATCATCGTATTCACAGCAGGGTCTGACCCTCAGCAAGCATTTCAAATGGTGACCATGAGTCCTGAACCGAAACAGGGTCCTGAACAACAACCGCCAGAGCCGGTTGAACCTGTGGCCCCGAAGCCATCCCCTATTCCTTCTCAACTGCGGGAGGATGACACGGAAGATCAGGAAAACCGGCAGATGCAAGTGGCTATGCGCATGGTGGGGTCCGCCATGGTCTTTATCGGGTTTCTACAGGTTTTTCTTTCAGCCAGCACCGGAGCGGAAATCAGTATCTTCCCAATGATTATTTATTTTTCAGGAATGGCTATGTGGGCCTATTCCTCGGTTGTAAACCTCACGGTTCGTTATACTGTGATGGCGTTATCTCTTCTTTGTGCGTTGGCATTTATGCATTTTGGGGAAGTCTTGTTTTGGCATAAGTATCTGATTTATTGGGGCACGATCGGGGTCGTCGTGTTTTTTATGTTCAAAACTCCCAAGAAACCCGCCGACTCGTAGGCCAATTTTCTCGATTTTTCGCCCTGCCTGTGTCGTTCACCATTTATTGACTTCATGAGCATTGCCGTGATCATTCCGGTCTTGAATGAACAGGACGCGCTGCCTGCGTTGTTGTCTGCGTTGATGCCGTTAGGGTTCGAGGAAATTATTATGGTGGATGGAGGAAGCCGGGATCAGACGGTGGCAGTAGCCAGGACAATGTTTGAATCGGCGTCTGACGCCCATCATCGGATCATTTCCGGGCCATGTGGCCGTGCTTCGCAAATGAATGTCGGGGCGGCCGTGGCGACCTCTGATATTCTGGTGTTTTTGCATGCGGATACCCAATTACCGCACAATGCGAGACAGGTGATGGAGCGGGCCATGGGCGATCAACAGTATGTCGGTGGCCGGTTTGATGTGCGGTTTCCCAGGGACACCGGCTATGCCTGGATGGTGAGCCGTCTGATGAATCTACGATCCCGATTGTCTGGCATCTCCACCGGCGATCAAACAATGTTTGTGCGACGATCGGTTTTTGAACAAATGGGAGGCTTTGCGGAGATTCCTCTGATGGAAGATATTGACTTCAGTCGCCGGTTGAAAAAACTCGGCACCATCGTGGCCCTCAAAGACCGGGTCACTACCTCTTTTCGAAGGTGGGAACAATGCGGTCCGCTACGCACCATCGTGCGTATGTGGGTCCTACGCCTGTTCTATTGGCTGGGATGGGATCCTCGTCGTCTTCAAGATTACTATGACACCGTCCGGTAACGACCCAGTCGCACGCGGCCACCGTGCCCCACCAAAGGGACAGGCCGGGAGGCGTGAGCCTCTCTCGCCGGCATCGGCCGCGATTATTGTCTTTGCAAAGGCTCCAGTCGCCGGTCAGGTCAAAACGCGGCTGTGTCCGCCGCTGACGCCTGATGAGGCGGCCAGTCTCCACGGGAGCCTGGTGTTGGACATGGTAGAGCGATGCCATTCTCTGAAAGGATATGATCGCATTCTGGCGGCGACCCCGTCTCCCCATCATCCCTTCTTTCGGGCTATGGAGGCTCGATTCAAGATCCCGGTCTGGGATCAAACGGGGGATGATCTGGGGGTTAGGATGGCATCGGCATTCAAACAGGCGCTGGGTGCTCCGTATCGTTCGGTTGTGATCATTGGCACCGACATTCCCGGGATCAACGGGCCACTCCTGACTGCAGCAGTGAAGAGCCTCCAGGATCATGATGTGGTGCTCGGTCCCACAATGGATGGCGGGTATTATTTAATCGGGCTGCGCTCCACGGTGCCGGACCTGTTTGAGAATATGCCGTGGTCTACTGATCAAGTGTATGCGCTCACGGAGAAAAAGATTCAGGCACTGGGTTTGTCGCTGGAGATTTTACCGAAACTCCGGGATCTTGATACGGTTGAGGATCTTCAGATCTTTATCCGGGATGCCCAAGATCGACAGAATCAGACATTTTCCTCCCGTACGAAAAACGTGTTGCAAGAATTGGCCAGGCGATTAACCAATCGTGAATAAGAGAATTCTTTCACCGCAAGTTTTTCCTCTGGGAAAGAGCAAGGAGAGGAGTCATGACTGAACGGGTGGCGTTGATCACTGGCGGGGCCAGAGGAATCGGGCGAGGCATTGCCCTGGACTTAGGTTGCAACGGTTGGACCGTAGCCCTCTGTTATCGCACAAGCCAGCAGGAGGCTGAGGAAGTCACCCGTATCATTGAAGGGCAAGGGGGGAAGGTGTTGGCCATTCCATGTGATGTCTCGGACCCCGCAGCCGCCACACAGCTCGTTCAGCAGGTGGAAAACACGTGGGGCCGGATTGATGCCTTGATCAACGGGGCTGGACCCTACCATCGGGTATCACTCTTTGAAGAAACTGCTGAAGGCTGGTCGGAAATGTTCACCAATAATCTTCACCCTATTTTTTATCTTGCAAAAGCGGTGGCGCCAGGGATGAAGGCCAGAAAATGCGGGCGGATTATTTCGTTCAGCATGGCCAATGCGGACAAAATGGAAGCCCAACCGCATGTGACGGCTCATTATATTGCCAAAGCCGGCGTACTCATTCTTACCAGGACACTGGCGAAAATATTGGCCCCCGATGGCATCACCGTGAATGCGATTTCCCCGGGATTTATCGATTCCGGGAGCGCGCCACCGGGAGAGCTGACCGGCATGGCCAAAAAAATTCCGTCCGGGTATATCGGCGAAGTCGAAGATGCCGTCCAAGCCGTTCGGTATTTTCTATCTGACGAGGCTCGTTATGTGACGGGGGCCAATTTGCACGTGAGCGGTGGCTGGGGAATATGAAGTTAGGATGAATACCTCTGTGCATGCTCTCCGTCTTTCAGCCACGTGATTCCAAAGACTTCCCCGAAGTGTTGAGCCACCTGTTCCCGCACCTCATCCGAATTACTGGATGTTCCAAGTTCTCTGGCCATGGAAGTCATGGTGCAGTCTTCAATGCCACAGGGTGCCAAAAGAGTAAAAGGCTGGAGGTCCACAGTGACATTTAAGGCAAATCCATGCATCGTCACTCCACGGGAAATTCGCACGCCAATGGAGGCAATCTTTTCCAGGCGAGCGGTGGATGTTCTTACCCACACCCCGCGAAACGATTCATGGCGACATCCTGCAATTCCCCAATCCGCTAGGGTGCGAATCAGCACCTCCTCCAATTTCTGGACATAAATTTTTGGTCCGGGACAGAAATGGCGAAGTCGCAGAATCGGATATCCGATTAACTGTCCGGGGCCATGATAGGTGACCGATCCGCCTCGCCCGGTCTGATGAAGATGGATGCCCTTGTCCCGCAGTTCAGGCCAATGAGGCTCCCAATGTTCGGGTTTGGTCGTTCGTCCCAACGTGAGGACCGGTTCATGTTCGGTCAGGACCAGCATATCGGGACGACGATCCTCGAGCCGTTGGGCCGCCAGGGTTTGTTGAAGTTCCCAGGCCTCCGGATAGGACAGGGAGGGAAACGCCAGCACCATTCCCGGTTGTGGAAAATCGGAAGAAACCATCGGAATGCCATTTCAGGAAGAAGTGAAAACTAACGGAAGGCCTAAGGCTTCCAGTATGGGCGGAGGGAGGCGTTTGATTTTGCCTTTGGTATCGACGGCCACAAGGGTTGCGGATCCTTCCACGATCATCCGTTCAGACGTGCGTTCCCGAATGACATGCGAAAACGTGAGTGAAATACGGCGATCAGCCGCGACAGTCGTCTCAACCACCAGGATTTCTCCATAGGTGGCGGGCGACCGGTAGGCGAGTTCGGCACGGGTCACACGAAATTCCGTTCCTTCCTGTACCAACGTGGCGATCGACAAGCCGTGGGTTTCCAGGTAGTGAGTTCTGGCCCGTTCAAAGTATTTCAGATAGTTGGCGTAGTAGACGACTCCGCCGCAATCCGTATCCTCATAATAAACCCGTACTTCCATGCCGGCCAATTGTTTCCGTTACATGCTCAAGGATGGAAATTCTGGAAGTTCAGTTGGAGCCACGCCACTGAGTTTGACCACCAGGTCATAGAGTTGGTGGAAGCGTTCGGGTTTGATCGGTTCAAATCCATAACCCAGCAGCGCATGATCGGCTGCATCAAATAGGGATTTCATTTTAGGCCAATCGGTGAGAAACCGTTGTCCCATGGGATCTCCAAACCCGGCCAGCGCCTGGAATTGCGCCTGCAGAGGAAGGCGATATTTCCCATCAATCTCGTTGAGATATTGCCTGCGACAGGTGTCTCGCAGGTCCTCCGGGATCTTTTCCAGGTTCACATCCCAGCTTTTCAGGTGATACTGGGTAAACAACCGGGATTGGGCAAAAGCTTCCAAGGCTCGAAGCAGGATTTGGGTCGCGGCATCAAGATCCCGACCCCGATCTCCACGGCGCTTGGCCCATGCCAATAAGTCCACAGCCACGGCCGGTTTAATGTCTTTTGAATCCAGCACGATTTGTTCAAGGAAGGTGAGGTTTCCCTTCAGTGCTTTTATAAGACGATCCATTCCTTGGGGACCGCCCCACACCGAGGCCAGCTCCAACGCCTTAATCCCGCCTTTTAATTTTTCCCAGGCGCCGCGATACAACAATTGATCCCACAGGCCATACGCCTGTGCCACATCAGCTAAGGCCCGATAGAAGGGTTTCAACCCGCCGCTGACTCGATGTTCCAGCGTGTGAAACGCCCGAGCCGCAGCATCATAGGAGCCATGAGTAAAATGGAAGCAGGCTTCGCGTCGCATGCGGGGCGCCTCTTCATCCCAGGGATTTTCAGAGGCTTCAGATTGGGCCAACCGTTTGGCTGTCTCCTCAACAGGATGTTCGGCAGATGGCGGTTGATTGCCAGGAGACAAAAAAACTTTAGTGGAAAAGGGAAATCCCGCCAGCACCATGGCCGAAGCCATCCCTGCTGTGGCGCCTGTTAAATCAATAACCAGTTCGCCAGGCAGCACGTTCCAGGTCGTCAACAGAGGACCAAGCCCCTGTGCCAGAGCCTTATGACATGCAGAAAAGCTTTCAGGAGAAGGAGTGAGAATCCAGTCCCAGCGTTGTGGCATACGGGACAAGGCGGGATGAATATGAGACTCCACCACACTTTTATGAGAATCATGCAGGAAAAAACACACCATGTCGGGATTCAGATGCTGCAAAATCGCGATAGCAGGAGCCGGATCGGCTTGAACGGCGAGCAGGAGTGCTTTGGTAGAGATATGGGCACTCACAATGGCTGGACTATATCATCGGTCGGGGAGACCGGCAAGAAACCCGATCTCCCGAATCTCATGACGCAAACAGGCAGCCTGGGGTATTTCCCTTCCCGCACTGTGAAATTTCAGTCCTATCCTGATAGAATCGGCCCCGATGGATATTGATGCCGTGGTGCAGGCCTTTGAAATCAGTGCGGATGTCAAGAATGAATTTATCCGCACCCATGCTGAACGCGTGGTCGAAGTCGGTCAACTGCTGATCCGGGCGTTTCGTGAAGGCCGAAAAGTGTTGCTTTTTGGAAACGGTGGAAGCGCCACAGACGCTTCACATCTTGCAGCTGAATTTGTCGGCCGGTACCGCCGTGATCGTGAACCTCTCCCCGCCCTCGCTCTGGCCACTGATATGGCTGCCATTACCTGTATTGCCAATGATTACGATTATGCCGATATTTTCTCGCGGCAAATACTGGCGCATGGGCGCAAAGGCGATGTCGCGATTGCCATTAGCACCAGTGGAAACTCCATCAACGTCATTCGGGGTGTGGAAGCCGCCTCTGAGCGTGGCCTGATCACCGTGGCCTGGACCGGTGCCACCGGGGGGAAGGTGGGGGATCTTGTCGACTATTGTTTCCGGGTCCCTTCGTCAGTGACGGCACGCATTCAAGAATGCCATATCACTCTGGGCCACGTGTTGTGCGAATTTATTGAAGAGCGTCTCTTTGGTGACCAGGTCTAATTCATTGCCGACCGGTACTTCCCCGAAGCTGAACCTTGCCCGGCTTCGGACCTATCCGCTTCAAACCCGTCATTCCAAAGTGAAGATGGCGGACTTTGCCTCTCCCTGGCGGCGCAAAGGTTCATTTCACGCGTTTCTCAAAACCCTGCCCGATATTTTAGCAGGCAAAACCTTTCGAGCCGTAGTGGCGGCGATTGTCGATGCGAGACGACGTGGGAAACCGGTCATCCTGGGCATGGGTGCTCATCCCACCAAGGTCGGCCTCAATCCTATTGTGGTCGATCTGATGCGCAAGGGAGTGATTACCGCCGTGGCCATGAATGGTGCCGTCATTATTCATGACTTTGAGCTGGCGTATCTGGGTCAAACCTCCGAAGAGGTGGAAGCCGAAATTGATTCCGGGCGATTTGGCATGGCGGAAGATACGGGACGCATTCTGAATGAGGCGATTGTGCAGGGTTGGCAGGCGGGTTTGGGTATTGGCGAGGCGGTAGGCCGTTATATCCATAAACATCCCAGGCAATTTCCGCATCGGCGATTGAGTCTGCTGGCGGCTGGCGTCCAACTGGGCCTTCCGGTAACGGTGCATGTGGCGATCGGCACCGATATCATTCATATGCATCCACACGCGAACGGGGAAGCGATCGGCGGAGGGTCGTTACTGGATTTTCGCAAGCTGGCCGCAGTGGTATCGCACATGGAAGGGGGCGTGTATATCAATTTGGGATCGGCCGTCCTCATGCCGGAAGTCTTTCTCAAAACAGTGACCTTGGGCCGGAACCTGGGACGAGCCTTAACACATATCACCACGGTGAACATGGATTTTCTTCCGCATTATCGACCCCTGACGAATGTCGTGAAACGGCCAACCCAAAAAGGTGGAAAAGGCTATGCTCTAACCGGGCATCATGAATTGATGGTCCCGCTTTTGGCTGCCGCAGTGCTGGAGGCGCTTCGAAAATAAGGCGTTCCCGGATGGCTTGACTGTATTGACGGTGGACAATCAGGTGCGGGGTAAAGGAGTAGACATGAAAAAGAAAATTCTCATTGTCGATGATCATCCCGACATTGTCCTCATGCTGACCGACCGCTTAGAAGCCCTTGGCTATGAAACGATTGCGGCGGGAAATGGTGAAGAGGCGTTGGAGAAGTTAGAGCAGGATTTCCCTCACCTCATGCTGTTGGATTTAGAAATGCCCCGGATGACCGGCATGGAAGTGCTGCATCAATTAGCCAAAACCAGTGCGAGGAAACATGAAGGAGCTGAACCTCAGGTATTCGGGGGAGGAGAGAGTCTTCCGTTGCCGGTGGTGGTTATGACGGCTCACGGCACGATCTCCAAGGCTGTCGAGGCCATGAAAGCGGGAGCATACGACTTTCTTACAAAGCCTATTGAGCTGGACCATCTGGCTCTTGTTCTCAAAAAGGTCTTGACCCGGGAAGCGTTAGGGCGGCAGGTTGCCGCCCTGCGCACGGAAGTGGAAAGCCGGTATAGCCAAATCGTCGGGAACAGCCCTCAGGTGCAATCGATGGTGCAGATGGCTAAGCGGGCGGCTGAGGCTGATGCCACGGTGTTGCTGTTGGGAGAAAGCGGGACGGGGAAGGAGCTGTTTGCACGGTCTATTCACCAATGGAGTGACCGGCGGGATATGCCGTTCAGTATCATCAATTGTGTCGCTCTCACCGAAACCCTCCTGGAAAATGAACTCTTTGGTCATGAAAAAGGAGCCTTTACGGGTGCGGATTCTCTGCAAAAAGGGAAAATCGAAGCGGCGGATGGGGGGACTGTCTTCCTGGATGAAATCGGAGATATGCCCCTGGGGCTTCAAGCCAAATTACTCCGGGTCCTTCAGGATCATGAGTTTCCCCGGGTGGGTGGGACGCGATTGGTCCGCGTCAACATACGGGTCATTGCGGCCACCAATAAGGATCTCAAGCAAGCGGTCAAGGAGAAGGTCTTTCGGGAAGATCTGTATTTCCGGCTCAATGTCGTGAACCTGTCATTGCCGCCACTGCGGGATCGTCCCGAGGATATCATCCCTCTGGCCGATCATTTTTTAGCGCGCCATGTGCGAGAAATGAAAAAACGCAAACGGAAATTTTCCAAGGCAGCCATGGAAACGATGCGATGCTATTCCTGGCCAGGCAATATTCGTGAATTGGATAACGCCATTGCCCGAGCGGTGGTGTTGGGTGTGGATGAAGAAATTTCCACCGACCTCCTGGGGTTGGGCGGGGGGAAAGATGAACTCGATGAGATCGACAACCTCCCGTACCATGAAGCCCTGGACCGATTCGGCACCCGCATTCTGGAGCAAGCCATGCGCCGGAGCAATTGGAGCCAAACCAAAGCCTCAGAACTCCTGGGCCTTCAACGCACTTACCTCTCCCGCCTCCTCAAACAAAAAGGCATTCAGCAGGGTTCCGAGGATTCCTAACCACTTAGGATCCATGAGGAGTTGGGAAGATGGCCCACAAGGAACATCCCTCCCGTCTTTTCGTCTCAGCCTCCTTCTCCTTCGTTCGGCATTTATTGAATCCGTCGAGTGATTGCGCAGGTAAATTCCTGGCCTTGAAAATTGAGGAGGTACACTGAAATTTCAATAGGGAATAGCTGGCCGTTTTTGGTTCGGTGGTTTGATGGGTACGTTAACGGTTGACCTGTTCGCAGGCGTTCCAGCTGTTGCCGGAATTTCTCATTGTCATGGTTGGGGGCAATGTCTGGAATACGAAGGGTTTGGAGTTCTTCCCGCGTGTATCCTAGCGCGTCGCAGGCCGCCTGATTGGCAAAACGCAAGCGTTTCTCGGAATCGGCTATCAGAATGCCGTCAGGGACATGATCAAAGGCGAATTGCATCAGTTGAACGTATTCTGCCAGCCGGACGTACGCAGAGAGGTTAAATTTTGGCTGTATGGCCGCATCGAGAGGAGCCTGGCTGGGACTCGGTTGGAGAAGGGACGGGAAGGTGTCAAATGGCGTAGTAGGTGCGGACGAACCGGGTAGGCCTTCAATAGCCACTTGGCCTGCCAGGCAGGCCCGGTGAATGGCAGATTTGACCTCCTGCCGTTTATAGGGTTTGGTGAGGTAGGCAAAGGCTCTGTCAAGAATATCGGGGTCGGCGGTGTTTCGTAAGGAGGTAAAAGCGGTCAGGAGAATGACCGGCAATTGTGGGTGCGTATGAGAGAGTTCGTTAAGAACTTCAAGACCATCCCTGTCGGGAAGTCCGACATCAAGGACCACCGCATCATATGATGAGGCAGCACTCTTCTGAAGGGCCGCCGCTCCCGTCTCCGCTGTCTCTACCTGAAAACCTTCCTGGCAAAGATAATCGGAAAGGGCCAGAAGTATGTCCGGGTCATCATCCACGAGCAATACTCGCGGCTTCGTGGATAAGAGAGACATGTTTGTTTTCCTGGCGTCGACCCAGATCCTTGAGTAATTTTGAAGGCAGATGTCACATGGAAATTTTCCTACCGGCCTCCAGTGAACATAAGAAAGAGGTTCTTGCAAGTTGCGGGCTTACCTAATGTGGTGGTTTCCCAGGGCGAAGGATGTTTCAGAAAAAAGGAAATGTATCCGTTTAGATAATCGGTGTATCTAAACCGATACATTTTTGAGTGTCCACATGTCCGACTTTTTAAGCCTCCTGGGATAGCGGTGTTATGGGTAGGATCACGCAGAAATGACTGCCTTTTCCGGGGGTACTCTCCACAAAAACCGATCCGCCGTGCAACTCGACTAAACTTTTGGTGATAGCCAGACCCAGGCCGGCCCCGCGGTTTTTCATTTCAGAAGATTGCCCTCGGTAAAATCGTTCAAAAATCGTCTGTTGTTCCTCTAAGGGAATGCCGCAGCCGGTATCAATGACACACGTGTGAATCATGCCGTCTTCCCGCTGGGTTACTTCCACGGTTACCGCCCCGGCGGGTTCCGTAAATTTGAGGGCATTATTTATGAGGTTGGTGAGAATCTGAATGAGTTTATCTCGATCGCCTTGGATTAAACCGATGGTTGGAGAAATATTCGCTTTGAGGCTGAGAGAACGCTCCTCCGCCAGGGGTTGCAACATTTCCACGACCTCTTGTGCGAGGCTGCCGATGTTGACGGGGCTCTGGTGCAGGTCCATGCGGCCCGCTTCGATTCGGGAAAGATCCAGAAGATCATTAATCATCCGAGTAAGTCGTTCGATATTGTATTTCACTCGTCCGAGATAAAACGATTGCCGGTCATTCAGATGCCCGGTCAATCCATCCAGCATGTTTTCCACCAACCCTTTTATGGAGGTCATCGGCGTTCGCAGCTCATGTGACACGATTGAGACGAAGGACGATTTTAACTTATCTAATTCCTGAAGACGTTCATTGGCGGACTGAAGATCTTGCGTGCGTTCTGCCACCCGTTCTTCCAGGGTTTGTGCGAGTTTTTCAACGTCCTCATAGTTTCGGGCGTTGTCGAGGGCCACGGCCACGTGGCTGGCAATGGTCAGCAGCAAATTCAAGTCTTCCTGTGTGCAGTGTTGATCGCCCCGATCGGCTCCGAGATACCCCAGCACCCGGTTCTGACACAACAGCGGAGCGGCAACAAAAGAAATCACTCCAATTCGTCGACAGACTGGAAGTATAAGAGAGTTCATCCTGTGGGCTATTTCCTCCAGGTTTTGAGCGAAGACCGGGTGCCCTTGAATTAAAAGGGTTTCATCTAAGGTTCCTGGAGCAATGGGAAATTTAAGGTGTTGAATTTGCTGTTCCAATTCTGAAGAAACTCCGGATACCCGGGCGACAATCCCCTGTTGTTGATGAGGGTCTTGGAGGACGAGAATCATACGGTGGAATCCCAGATTGTCTCGAAGAAGCGTGAGAACGGAGGAGAATAGCTTTTGGATATCTAATGTTGAGGTAATGGCAATGCCAGTTTGGTGCAAGGCGCTGAGTTGTGTGACTTGCTTGGTAATGGTGTGCACATAGGTGGAGATGGCTTCTTCTCGCTGTTGGAGAGAGAGTGCCATCCGATTGATGCTGGTCGTGAGCTGACCCACTTCATCCTGGGTGTCGGTGGTGACTGTCACGTGGAAATCCCCTTCAGCGATTTTATGAGACATGTCCGCCAAACGCCGAAGAGGGGTGACGATGCGATTGGTTAACAGAATTGTAAGAAGAATGCCCAGGAGGATGATTCCAAGGGTGAGGAGACCGATGTCCCATACCGTTTGGTTCAGCTCTTGTTGCATGGGTGCCGTGGATACGCCGATTTGAATGATGCCGATGATGCTGGACTGTCCGGGGGAGATCTTGAGACTGTCTTGAACATTTTCTGCAGACAGCAGTTCTAAGGTCGAGGGCGGCCCATATTTACGGAAAACGGGAAGGGCGAAGTCATAAATGGTTTCTGATCCAACCATGAATTCTTCGGCAGACTTTCTTTCCGCTGACCTGTTAACCAGGAGTCCTTTCTTGAGAGGTGAGGAATGTAAGACCGTCATGCGGGGTTCTAACCTGGAAATAGGGGGACTCGTTGTGATGAGTGCTTCCATGAGGGAATCATCCGGGAATAAGGGCTGCGTTTCATCACGACGTAGCTGTGTGAAATCCACTAATTTCCCTTTGGATTTCCGGACTAACACCTTGCCGTCCTTGTCTCGTGCGATAGCGTAGACGACTTCTGGTGCCGATAACACGCCATCAAGCATTTCCTCCAGATAGTAGATATTATCTTGCATGATAAGTCGATGGACGCTGACATGATGCAGTGTTTTAACCAGAGTTGCTCCCATGTTGAGCAGCGAGGATTTCATGACCTCGGCTTCCTGTTGGATAAGATATCCACTGAGACCTGAGCAGGCGAGAACAATCACCAGACTGACGAACAAGGAAAATTTTGTTCGCAAGGTGAGATACCCTGGCCGCACTCCAGTTGCGACAGTTGGGGGAGGCGATGGCGGTTGTGCGTGTTGCGGGTCAAAAGTGCTCATCGAATTGCCTTAGGACGTCAAGAGGGAGGGATAAGCCCAAATGCCTTGCGGACCTTAGATTGATGGATTGCCGGACACGTCCAGGGGATATGATCGTTCCCAATAGAGACGGAGAAGTCTGACGGGCCAACTGATGAAAAAGTCGGGCCGCCTGTTTGCCAATGTCCTTATAGCGGGAATATGCTCCGACGACGGCACTGCTGCGCACTAAATCTGCGGAGAAGCCGACGACGGGAATATTGGCTTCCAAGGTGGTACTTATCAGGAAGTCCAGGGTGTTTTCGGTGAGAACGGTACTGTCTGGCAGGAGCCACAAGGCGTCGATGCGATTCTGGATGGCATGGAGTGCTTTAGAGACATCTTTTTCGGCATGGACTTCCTGGGCGACGATCCTGGTATCCAACGCCTTGGCGTCTTGCAGAAGTTGGTTCTGCATCCCTTTCGTTTTTTTCGGATTGAAGAGCACGCCGATGCGTGAGACTTTGGGAACCAGCGTTTGTAGAGTCTTCAGGTGTTGGCGAAACGGGATATTCAAAGAGAGGCCGACCATGTTGTCTGTCGGCAAGCCATATTTTTCCGGGTCAATAACCAAACAAAAAATGACGGGGATATCCTGAATTTCGAGTTTGGCGGTAAAAGCGGCTTTTAACCCCACGGCTAACACGACTTTGGCATTGGATGCGCGAATGCGTCGGGCTAATTTCCGGCCTTTTGCCATGTTCCCCTGGAGGTCATATTCCGTGGGGACTTGGAAAGAGGGAAGGAGGGCCACTTTAAATGCGGTAATGGTCTCAGAATAGGGGGTGATGTCCGCTGATGTCAGGATGGCGACTTCCTCGGCAGAGGCGACACGGGACAGGCCGAGGAAAATTCCCAAACATAGGACCACCCAGGCAAGCTTCAGCCAGGTGGTTGATCTCCGGCATCTGGCTATCAAGTCATTCATCGTGTCTCAGGGTCTTTCATGTGGTTGCTCATTTCAATACCTTATGGTCAGCCAGCGGGTTCTTGTCAAATGTTGGGAATGGCAAGAGGATAGGCGGTTTGGCTGGTGTCCTCGTTCACCCTCCATACATGACATGTCGGCTAACCCTTTTTGAGAAGTGCTCACGGCTATTCAGCCGATGCCTCGTTTGT
>JAOUGQ010000341.1 GCA_029865515.1 Nitrospirota bacterium | reverse complement strand
CTTTCCAATTAAAATGAAGCACCAGACGTGGCAAGTGAGAAAGGTGGGGTTCATCCCACTCTTCGGGCAATGCCTCAGCCTGCTGAAACTGCCCGTCAACCAAGAGGTCTGAAAATTCCTGGTTCAGCTGAGTCAACTCCCCCTCCGAGAGCTGTTGCTGAATTCGGAGAACCATCCTATCTCCTACAATCCGTAGAGAATGATAAACCCGGAAAAACTTCTGAATTTCTTCAACCGCAGCCTCTGCCGTATTGAACACTTTGAACAGGGCTAAATCGGATCGATTAATCAACCCACGAGACAAGAGCTGTCGCTCCAAAAATTCCATCATCCGCTCCCAATAATCGCCGCCGGGAGACTCAATACACACGACGGGAATCGGGTCAGTTTTTCCCGTTTGAATAAGAGTTAACACTTCAAATGCTTCGTCTAAAGTCCCAAATCCTCCAGGAAAGACGGCAACCGCATGCGTTTCTTTAACCAGCAAGAGCTTACGCGTGAAGAAATACTTGAGATTCACAAGTTTTTTATCATCCGCAATCAAAGAATTCGGGGCTTGCTCAAAAGGCAGCATGATATTTACCCCAAAACTATGCTCCCGACCAGCCCCTTCATTCCCTGCTTGCATGATGCCTGGCCCGCCCCCCGTAATCACCATAAACCCGCTTTGGCTGAGTAGTTTTCCGAATTGGGAGGCCAGCCTATAGTTGGGATCATCCACTCGGGTCCGGGCCGAACCAAAAATACTCACTTTTTTAACATCCCGATATTGCCGAAATACCCGGAAGGCATAGCGCAGCTCTTTTAAGGCCCGATGAAGAATTTTGACATCTAAGACATCCGTATCCAGGTCTCGAAGCTTGACCACACTCCCGACCATTTCTTTTAATAAGGCCGTTCGCACATCAGTGGAAGGCCCTGTCCAAAGGGCTTGGATTTCACGTAGAATCTCCTCCTCCAACACAAGTTTTTTGATAGAAGTTTTCATAACAGTTGGCGTTTTCAAAATCGTATTATTAGGTAATGACATACACGATCCTCCAAGTTCACCAACGACAAAAAATAGTTTTTCACAACTGGACGCTACCAGAAGTTTCCTGTCAATTGTCGGTCGGTTGTATCAGAATGAAGTGTGCAAGATTTTAAGGAACACCTAGACGTCTTCGGTAAATCTGTTTCCGAACTCAAGCAAGGGGTTTCCTCACACCTCCTATGACAAATGCCCCTCAGACTATTCCCTCAATTTGGCGGACCCTCCCCCAACCTGTCATTGGGCTGGCCCCCATGGATGGGGTGACCGACTCGGCTTTCCGGCATATCGTCGCCACCTATGGAAAACCTGATATCGTTTTCACAGAATTCACCAATGTCCATGACATTTGCTCAGGGCGACTGAAAGCCCTGGACAGCCTTCGCTATTCTGAAGCGGAACGGCCAGTCATCGCTCAAATCTATGGAAAAGATCCTGCCTTATTCTACCAAGCGGCACATGTAGTCTGTGAACTAGGATTTGACGGACTCGACATCAATATGGGCTGCCCCTCGAAAAATGTGGCCTCCTCCGGTAGCGGCGCCGGATTAATTCGCACCCCGAACCTTGCCCTGGAATTGATGGACAGGACTCGAAAAGGCATTCAGGATTGGGCCGACGGACAATCTCTTGCAGACCTTGGCCTAAAATCCAGTGCGCTCCAAGCCATTGCTCAACTCAAAGCCGAGCACCCTGAACTGACTGAACGCCAAAAACGCTCCCCTATCCCCCTATCGGTCAAAACTCGATTGGGCTACGACTGCAACATTATCAATGAATGGAGCGATTGCCTTATCCAGGGTCGGCCTGAAGTCATTGTCATTCATGGCCGAACCCTGTCGCAAATGTACCGTGGCCATTCGGATTGGGAAGCGATCACACTCGCTACTCAGCATATTCGGAAATATGGAATCGGCGTGCTGGGCAATGGAGATATTCAGACCCTTGAACAAGCCACGGCGCGCATTCAGGAATCCGGGGTCAATGGGGTGTTGATAGGCCGGGGGGCACTGGGAAATCCATGGATTTTCCAAGGAATCCACCAAGTTCATGAGGCTTTTTCTACCGGAACACCCCTGAAACTGAGGACTTTAGAACCAAGTTTGGAGGAAAAATTTCAGGCGATGATCAAACATGCAAAATGCTTCGAAGCCATTAATGGGACCGAACGCTTCGTACGCATGCGCAAACACCTGGGATGGTATTGCTCAAGCTTTCCCCATGCAGCCGCCATGCGCGCCCACATGGTCCGAACGAACGGGAGCCGGGACGTCATGGACATTCTTGATGCCTACCTTAAAACTCACATGGCAGTTGAGGCCACGGCATCAGCGTCCACATCAACTTGAGTTATCCCTTCTTCGGTTGGTCATGCAAATTTTATTGGCTTCAACCTCGCCCCGTCGCCGAGAATTACTGGGATTACTAGGATTATCGTTTCACATTGTCCCGCCAACCAGCCAGGAAATCTTCTCACCACATCTCCCACCAATCGAGCAAACCCGAGAGCTTGCGCGGGACAAGGCCCAATCCGTGGCCAATCAATACCCTCAAGACCTGGTTATCGGAAGCGATACCGTGATTGAAATCGAAGGAAGGCTGTTAGGGAAGCCGGAGAATATGCAAGAAGCCGAAACGATGCTTCGGCACCTGCGAGGTCGGCGACATCAAGTCCATACCGGCGTGGCCGTCATTCACCAGGCCACTTGCGTATCCATCGACTTCGTGGAAACCGCGCAGGTCTGGATCAAATTATTTGATGAAACAACTCTCAATGCCTATTTGGCCACCAAGGAAAGTATGGGAAAAGCTGGCGCCTATTCCATTCAGGGGAAGGGGGCACAGCTCATAGAAAAGGTAGTAGGGGATTACCCAACCATTGTCGGCCTCCCACTCTGGCGTACAGCCAAGGTGCTTGAGCAACAAGGAGTCGTTCTGCCCACTCCGGTAGAAGATATTTACCGAGTAAAGCCCTATCCGCACTGGAATGATTTTTCTTAAGCGGGATTTCGCCCATAAAAGATTTAGGAAATGTTTCAATTGTTATACAAATTAAGAAGGAAGAGCTTCGAAGCACTCACAAAAAAAAGGCGGCTCTTAGAAAAGAGCCGCCTTTGGAATACTCGAAATATTTATTGAGACTTACATAAATTTCATAAACTTCTCTTTGGCCTCTTCCATCACCTGGGCCGTAATTTCAGACTGACCCCGCTCCTTAACCAAGCGCTCGATTTCGCGACGAGCCATCGGTCGAATAAAATCGGGAATATTGTCTAACCGTTGTTGTGCTTCAGGGGTCCACCTGATGCCCTCGGTGGAGGCATTCTTTGAATCCTCCATGACTTGAAGCGTCACCGTCGAAAAGCCATTCTTGCGGGCATATCCTTCTACGCTACTTTTGACCATCGGCTGCACAAACGATGGCAGTTTGGCAAGTTTTTCCTGGGCATCA
>JAOUGQ010000340.1 GCA_029865515.1 Nitrospirota bacterium | reverse complement strand
CAAGGCAACGACAACTCGTGTCCATGAAATATCCTAAATTTATTGGGCCGGTACGATCCTTCCTTGCAGACGATTTTCCTCCTATAAATCAACATCTTTCTTTGTCTCCATTTCAGGCTTCATGAATTTCCCCTCTGAATCCATGAGATCCCCTTCAACAAAAATTGGACTGTGGAAATGAACTGCAAGGGCGATCGCATCAGAGGACCGACTATCAAACAATTGTTGTCGGCCGTTTTGTGAAAGAGTCAGAGTCCCATAGAACACTCCATCCCGCATGGTAATAAACACCCGGTCGACGTGGACTTCGTAGGTTTTGAGAATGGACTGCATTAAGTCGTGGGGAAGAGGGCGTGGAAACTTTTCCCCTGTGAGGGCACCTTGAATAGAACCAGCCACGGTAGGATCGACGAAAATTGGGATGGCTTTATCTCCAACAGCTAAGAGAACTACTGGACTCTTTTGTAAAAACTGAACTTCAATTTTTTCAATTTTGACTTCCCGCGAAGAAGCCAAAACAGGAGCACACTCCACTATCAAAGCACACACCAGAAACAGCATCAACAGCCCTAAGAATGGATTGCGTCTCATGGTTTTTCTCCAATAAAAATGCCCGTCAAAATTCACATTTTCTACCCATTCACAAACATATTATGCTCCCGTTCCCAACCAATAGACGATTCAGGTCCATGTCCGGGTATCACGAGCGTGTTTTCATTGAGGGTGTACAATCGCTCGCGAATAGATCGACAAATAGCTTGGCCATCTCCACCCCACAGATCCGTTCGACCGATACCGCCCCGAAAGAGGGTATCTCCGGAGAGCACAAATCCTTGGCTTTCAAAGAAAAAACATGCGGACCCAGGAGTATGACCAGGAGTATGAATCACGGTCCCTGAATACGGACCGATTCCCACTTCTGACCCATCGTCAATCCAGCGGTCCGGGGGAGGAGCTGGTAGGTAAGGGATACTGAACATTCGACACTGAATTTCCAACATATCCCAGAGATCCTGGTCTTGAGGATGCAGACACAATGGAGCCCCGGTGGCTTGCTTAATCTGACCGGAGGCTAAGAAATGGTCAAAATGGGCATGTGTATGCAAAATAGCAGAAACGGTGAATCCCATAGCATCAATTTCTCCAAGTATGCGCTCAGGATTTCCTCCGGGATCAACAACTATGGCCTGCTTGGTGTCCCTATCGCCGATAATCGAACAATTACACGAAAGCGGAGGGACAGGAAAGGTTTTTCGTACGAGCTGATTCATCTCACTCCTTCACAAGGAAAACCATGGAGATTTCCACACTGTACGGTATCACGGTGACTATTTTCTTAGATACCTATGGCAATCTGCCCTCAGTTTGAATGCGACACATTCCCCTTCATCAGGCTTACAAAAATCTGAAATCTAAATAAGATTTATAGATTATTCCTTATCATTAGGGTCTCCTCAATAGAGAAATTTGAAATAAGCTTCAATTAAGCCTAAAATACCTAATAAAAGGTACCCATTTGCTCCAATCACGACAGAATCCCACACTAAAATGGATGCGCTGAGCCGGTGAAAACCCCAGCATTACAGCGCTCTCCAGCCTCCCAGCAGACGTTCGGCATTTCCTCCTGTCTCAGGGGAAAGATGTTTTCCATTTTTGGAACTACCCTCCTTCTAATCCTCACCGGTTGCCCTCAGGATAACTCTGGCCTTCAAGAAGAAAATATCCAGCTTAAAAAACAGGTCACCAAATTGGAGTCGGTCATTCGTTCCCTTCAGGAGGGAAATAAAATTATGCAGCAACAAATAGACTTATTGAACCAAGAGGCCCGAAAAACGGCGGAATCGTATGATAAGCAACTACGGGATGCCGAAGCCGCGCACCAGGAACAACTCAGAGACGCACAGGCTAAAATGACCGAACTGGTGAATGGCCCGAAAAAGGACATGGCCCGAATTAAAACATTAGAGCAGGAAAATCGAAAATTGGAAGGAGAAACCAAATGGCTGAGGAGCCAAAGAGACCAGATGCGAAAAGCCCTCACGCTTCAACAAATTGGCGGCCAAACCCAAGAATTACCTTTTTCCTTTTCTTCGGTTTCAAAAATTATTGAGGATGCCCTTACTAAAAATGGCTATTCCATTCTTTCCAGCATGCTAACAGACCAAAAAGCGATCTACATTACTGATCGTAAAACCTCCCTTCCCCCCTCGCTGGAATTATCAGGATTTCGCAACCAATACCTTCTTTCGATTGAGAAGGGGCCCTCCGATCATACCATCGTATGGGTCCGCGCCGAATTCGAAAAACTTTCCAAAAACGGCCAGATGTTCTCTGCGCCTCAATCTGAAATCACCGACATCGAATTACGCCTCATTCAGGAAATTCATCAAGCCCTTTCTAACGGAGCGGCCGCCCAGGCCAAGAATTTTTAATTCTCCTGTCAGTCAGAGTCTCCCTAACTACAGGCAAGTGGCTCATCCTGCCTCTTATCATTTTGTGATCGCGCAGGTTGGAGATAATCCTGTTTTTTAAAAAGCACCAATTTGCTACCCCGGTGAACCCTGACACGCCACGGCATAGCCTTGGGAAAGAAGTTCGGCTTCTTGCTTGACTGTGGAGACGGCACTGGGCAGAACATGCCCCATAAATTCCACGAATAGATGAATTTTAAGAAGAAAAAAATCATACTCAGATTCAGATTTTCGAGGATGGGCAAACCAAAATTCGACGAACAGGTTCAAGGAGACTTCATTTTGATCCAACAATTGACAGCTCCGGGGAAACAGCACCTTCACATCTCCACCCCACGATAGAATTTCATTGGGCAAATATTGAGTAGCATAACAACTAAGCCCCTCACACATATTCGCACCCCATTCTTTGGGTAGGTCAAGCCTGCTTCCACCTTTTCCCGTGACCAGTTCAACGTAGTCACTATATTGCCGGGTTACCATCTGCCAGGTTTCGCTGGAAAGTTCAAAGTCCCTTACGTGAGGATCTTCTTCACCCTGAAACTCTCTGGCAGACACAGGCACCTTGGGCTCCGACTGAACAATCGGTTCCAAACTCCCCATCACCGTTTTGACTTCCTGGCAAATGAGGGGTATCCGCTTATTATCCACCTCTAAGGCGATCCCTTTGAGATTAATCAGGCGAGAGTCCCGTACAACCCGAGCCAAGAGCTTCAGTAATTCTTCCGGAATGGGGGCTTCATGGGCATCAACCCAAGCTGGAGGGTTCTGGTGTTGTCCCGATGCCGAATGCTTGAGTATTCCAGGATGATAGTCCAGACCGGCGATATGAATTTGGATCACCCTCTCCAGTGGAAATTGTTCAAGAAACGTTTCAAAAAATGTTTCCAGATTCTGACTCCGCCAAGCATCCGTATACCGATACACTGTCCACACATGGCCTAAATCCAGCACCAATCCACAGGGCGCCATGGCCGTGATTCTCGTAAAAAAATCTGCATAAGAAATATCACC
>JAOUGQ010000062.1 GCA_029865515.1 Nitrospirota bacterium | reverse complement strand
GTCCCTCCACACCATTCCCTTTACACAGTTTCACAGTCAATCACTCACCGGCTTGGCAGCCGATTCTCAAGGCCGGCTATACGTCTCTGATTCCAATTCCAATACCATTTATCAGATTGACCCCAATCACGATCATGCCGTGACGATATTTGCCCAGCATGCCGGCTTGTCTCATCCGCACGGGCTGGCCGTTCATCCCAGAAATGGCCATGTGGTCGGTGTGGGTTGGGAGGATGGAAAAATTTTCGAGATTGATGAAACCGGAACCATTAAGGAGCTGTTTGCCAACTCATTTTTTACGGGCGGGTTCTATAATTTAGACGGTGTTGATTTCGACAAATATGGCACCATGTATGTGTCTGATTTCACGGCAGGGAAAGTCTGGCGCATTCGGACCAATCACAAAAAAGAGGTAATCGCCGAGTTTTTGTTGTCGCCTTCGGGGATCGGAGTCGACCGGGTGAATCATGTCATCATGGTCCCCTATCTATATGCAAACGGAGCGGAGATTAATGGCCTGGAACGACCATCGAATGATAACCCAAACAAAAAAAAGCGGACCTGGTCTGACTATGGCATGAACTTGTTTAAGAAAGAGGGGACGAATGAGTAAGTGCCTTTACTGTCATCAACGAAAAGGCAAACGGGCTTGTCCCGCACTCGGAGGAATGATTTGCAGCCAGTGTTGCGGCACCAATCGCATCACGAATATCAGTTGTCCCACGTCCTGCGTCTTTCTCGAAGCCAATGATGACTACCAGCAAAAACGCGTGGGGAGCCAGTTTGAACTTGAGCGCCGAGCGTTCTATCGGCAATTGTTGGATCTCGGTGGGGAACGGGCAACGGAAATATTTTATGTGTTTGAGGCCCTGGCCTATCGATTTTTTCAAGATCGACGGGATGCCCAAGACGCCGAGGTGTTGGAAGGGATCCAAAGCCTTCGTCGCAGTTTTAGCATGATCCACATACCCGACTCAGGATTACCAGCGTTTGGAGAAGAATTACGGAAGGAATTTAAGGTCTTTGGAGAGCGCCAACCATTAGACCCCTCTTTGGTCACCACTGTGTTGGACCGGGCCCACGCCTTTGTTCAAGAATTTAGCGGCTCAGGCCTTCGCTCCCATCGATTTTTACATGGATTACTCGGCTATATCAGGGAACGCCATCCCGATGTGGCAGAACAACTGGCCCGCCAAACCGGGGCTGGCGGGCGCATCATCATTCCCAGTGGGTTTGATTACGCACCCGAACACCCCTCACCCGAACAGGTCGGCTGACCTAAGGCCTTGGCCAACCCAACATTCCCGGCAAATTTTTGCCAGGCTATTGAATGACCTCTATCGTCATTTCAATACGCTCCATGGGATTATCCTTTAGGTCGCGAGGCTGACTCACAATCGTCTCGGCCACATCTACGCCTTTCACAATTTCACCAAAGACGGTGTACTGTCCATCCAGATGAGGAGCCTTATCCACCATGATAAAAAACTGCGACCCGGCGCTATTGGGATCTGCAGTCCGCGCTGCGGAAAGAATGCCTTTTTCGTGAGCGACCTTGTTAAATTCTGCGGGCACAGTATATCCAGGGCCACCGGTTCCGTAGCGGCTTCTGTTGGCCGGGTCTTTGGTCAACGGATCTCCTCCTTGAATCATGAATCCAGGAATGATCCGATGGAAGATGGTCCCGTTATAAAATCCCGACTTGGCTAATTTGAGAAAACTTTCGACATGCTTGGGTGCTAAGTCTGGAAATAACACGATATCCATATCTCCAAACTTCGTTTTGATAAGAACGTGAGGAGCTTTGGCTTCGCCATTCGATGGTTCAGCCGCAACCGCCCGCGTGGCCACTAGATGACCACTTACGCTGACAAGGGTGAATATCCCGATCGCGAACATGAGCTGACGCAGGACGCTTGCTAAAGTCAGTGGCTGCAACACTACCCTCATAATTTTTCCTCCATGGCTAATCTGTTGATTTCTTGGTTGGATGTCTTGGCTCGCCTGAACCCTCAAGGCTTGTCTGTTCAATCGCTTGCGCGGCCGCTCGTTGTTCGGCTTCTTTTTTCGTTCGACCTTCTCCCTGTCCCATGATTTTCCCTTGAATTTCCACGGTTACAGCAAATACCTTTTGATGATCCGGGCCTGATTCCTGAAAAAGTCGATACTGTGGGCTTGTTCCAAATTGTTTATGCGCCCATTCCTGCAAGCGGCTTTTAGAATCCCATCCCACGGATGACACAGGACTGTTCCGCAACACCGAAAATTCCGTGGCCAGGACTTTCTGAATGAACGACCTGACTGCAGTTAACCCTCCATCAAGATACACCGCGCCAATGATCGCTTCAAGGGCATTCGCCAACAGGGAACTTTTTTCCCGTCCTTTGGTGACTTCCTCACCCCGACCGAGTCGCAACCACTGCCCTAACCTTAGTCGGCCAGCCGCCTTCGCAAGGGTGGTTCGGCTAATCAATCCAGACTTGATTTTGGATAGCTCCCCCTCTGTACAAGACGGGAAGATGGCCGCAATACTTTCGCTCACAACCAGTCCCAACACCGCATCTCCTAAAAATTCCAATCGCTCATTGTGAGGACTAGGCGCCTGAGGTTGAGTTTGGGAATATGAACGATGGGTCAGCGCCTCACAGAGCAACCCTTGTTCCTTAAATACATACCCCAACGTTGCTTGGAGGTCTTCAAGCGCAAGAGTAATCACGAGGCCTACGGAGTGGTTGAATTCTCGAAAGTCATGTTGGTCGTTCTCTGATCTTTTTTTTCTAAAACGTTTGATTGTATCATATTTTTCCCAGACGAGGTCTGAGCAACCTCTTCTGATATCTGGGGAAGAACATATCCGGGAATGATTGAACAGGGTAGGGAAAATGCTGTCTATTCGCCTCTCCAACGTCGAAACACTAAACAGGCATTGACACCGCCAAATCCAAACGCATTGGAAATGGCCACATCCACGGAACAGGATCTGGCATGGGCCGGAATATAATCTAAATCGCACTCAGGATCCGGAGTATCCAAATTAATCGTCGGAGGGATGACCCCGTGATGCAAAGTCAGAATGGAAAACACCGCTTCAATTCCCCCAGCAGCCCCCAATAAATGGCCCGTCATGGATTTGGTGGAGCCCACAGGGATGGAATAGGCTTGGGCTCCAAACACTTTTTTGATCACAAGCGTTTCGATCCGATCCGCAAATGTGGATGTCGCATGTGCATTGATGTACCCCACCGATTCTTTGGCGACCCCCGCGTCCTGAATCGCGCGCTCCATGCAGGTCACCGCTCCTGCACCATCATCCGGCGGAGCGGTAATATGATAGGCATCGCTATTCATGGCATAGCCAAGCAATTCGGTATAAATTCGCGCCCCGCGAGATTTGGCGTGTTCGAATTCCTCTAAGACCAATACGCCGGCACCTTCTCCAATGACGAATCCGTCCCGGTCCTTATCGAAAGGCCGACTGGCGCGTTGCGGTTCATCATTTCTCCTGGACAACGCCTTAGCTGCTGCAAATCCCGCAACGGCTGTGGGGCAAATAGTTGACTCCGCTCCTCCCGCGATCATGACGTCGGCCTCTCCCCGTTGAATCAGTCGAAACGCATCCCCGATGCAATGGTTCCCAGTGGCGCAGGCTGTGACGGTACAGGCATTCGGTCCCTTGGCGCCAAACCTGATCGCCACCTGCCCTGAGGCCAAATTAATAATGACCATCGGAATAAAAAATGGCGAAACCCGGTCCGGCCCTCGCTCCAGCAATACTTTATGATAATGCTCGATGGCCGGAAGGCCTCCAATGCCTGCGCCGATATATACCCCCACACGATCCGCCTCGTCCGGGGTGACCACGAGCTTCGCATCATCCACCGCCTCCTGACTGGCTGCAATGGCATAATGGATAAACGTATCCATTTTTTTGATTTCTTTTTTTTCAATAACCGTCGAGGGATCAAAATTTTTGACCTCTCCCGCAATCTGCACCGAATACTGGCTGGCATCAAATCGGGTAATGGGTCCAATTCCAGACTGGCCATTACATAATTTATCCCACGTTTTGGACACACCAATATCTAGCGGGGTGACCAAGCCTAATCCCGTCACGACCACTCGTCGTGGCAACCATTCAGTCATTGAAAGAACTCCGTGCTCATAACGCTTGGAAAACCCTCAGGCTAAATCAAAGGATTTCCCCCTCGATGTCCACGATCAATCATAGAAGAACCAGCAGACACAATGATTGATGACCTTATCAGACTTTTTCCTTGATGAAATCGATAGCGGCGGAGACAGTTTGAATCTTTTCCGCATCTTCATCCGGAATTTCAATTTCAAATTCCTCCTCTAAGGCCATCACCAATTCCACCGTATCCAAGGAATCAGCGCCGAGATCTTCTACAAACTTGGCCTCAGGGACCACGTCATCTTCTTCCACTCCTAATTGTTCGACAATAATTTTTTTGACCCGCTCTTCAACTGCCATTGTTGGCTCCTCCTCCTTGCAATGTTTATCGAGTGACACAATCTGGTGCGCATGGGTTATGACGCCATATGCATTCCACCATTCACATGTAAGACATGGCCGGTAATATACCCGGCCTTCTCCGAAGACAGAAAGCACACGGCATCGGCAACATCAGAGGGTTGCCCTAACCGCTTTAATGGAATTTGATTCAGTAACGCCTCTTTGATGTCTGGCGAAAGGTGTCGGGTCATGGCCGTATCGATAAATCCAGGAGCCACCGCATTGACGGTAATATTTCGACTGGCATACTCCCGGGCAATCGTTTTGGTCAGCCCTATCACACCGGCTTTTGAGGCCGCATAGTTGGCCTGGCCGATGTTCCCGATCGCTCCGACAATAGACGCAATATTCACAATACGGCCACTTCGCTGCTTACTCATGGAAGGCAGAATCGCCTTCGCACAGAAAAATGTGCCGGTCAAATTGACTTGCAAAACGGCATGCCAATCCTCTTCCTTCATCCTCATCAACAACCCGTCTCGAGTAATCCCTGCGTTGTTCACCAGAATATCCACCCGCCCCCATTCCTTGAGGACGCCATCAATCATACCTTTGGCCTGGTCCCAATCGCCAACATTGACAGAAACCGCCATCGCTTTTCGGCCCAATTGCTGAACAAGAGCCACGGTTTCTTGACATCGTTCGGCATCCAGATCGGCCACCACTACATCTGCGCCTTCTTTGGCCAAGCTTGTCGCTATGGCCTGGCCAATGCCTTGAGCGCCACCCGTCACAACTGCAATTTTTTCCGTCAACGACATTGTCAATTCCTTATCAATAAAATCTGAAATTCTTCTTCTTTAGGAACAGTGGGAAAGAACGTGTGCATAGGATTCCTGATCCATCACATTCCACGTGATAGCCTCCGGAACAATGCGCTTCACTAACCCGGTCAAGACTTTCCCGGGACCGATTTCAACGAAATGGGTAATTCCCATCTGAGACATGGCCTGGATGGTTTCCTGCCAACGCACCGGGGAAGGTAATTGTCGAACAAGAGATCCCCGAACCTCCTCCGCTGAGTATAAGATTTTCGCATCCACGTTATTGACCAGGGGTACCTTTAAATCAGACCACTGGAGAGAATCAATATCTTTTTTCAGTCTGTCTGCGGCAACCTGCATTAACGGGGTATGAACGGGAACGCTGACCGGAAGCGATTTCACCTTTTTGGCTCCACGAATTTTGGCCAGCTCCGCCGCACGTTCCACTGCCGCTTTTTCTCCAGCAATCACGGTTTGGCCGGGAGAATTAAAATTGGCCGGGGCCACAATTCCCACAGTCGCCGCCTCTTGACACGCACTTCGAACATCCGCTTCCGAAAGACCCAATATGGCCGCAACCAACCCACTCCCGGGAACCACAGCTTCGGCCATATAATTCCCGCGCTTCTGCACAAGATTGACGGCTTCACGGAATCCCAATGCCCCCGCCGCGACTAAAGCGGTATATTCCCCCAAACTATGACCGGCAACCGCGGCAGGTTTAAGGGGACCATCGTTGACAAGTTGAAAAGCCGCCAGACTGGTGACCAGCAATGCCGGTTGCGTATATTCCGTTCGATTCAGTTGCTCCAGGGGTCCATCAAAACACAACCCTCCGACATCATACCCCAAAATATCCGTAGCTTCCTTGTAGAGAGCCTGTATCGCTGAACTGCTGTCAAAGAGGGGCTTGCCCATGCCAACAGACTGCGATCCTTGCCCGGGAAACAAAAAACCGAAAATTGGAGTCATCCTTTTCGCTCACCATCTGAGATATGAAATAATTCCCTAACAGTCAACAACATACTAATCTCGCTTTCACGAACTAATCGACGATAAACTCTCCACCATCGACACAGATCACATTTCCGGTGATCCAATGGGCCTTAGGATGACTTAACAGTCCTAGCGCATCGGCGACATCTTGTGTGGTGGTCAATCGGTTTGAAGGATTTTTTCGTTTGGCTAGGGTCAGCATTTCGTCAGAACCGGGAATTTTACGCAAAGCCGGGGTATCCGTCACGCCTGCCATCAGAGAGTTCACGGTAATACCCAAAGGAGCCAGTTCCAGGGCTAATTGCCGGGTATGAGACTCCAGAGCCGACTTGGCAGCGGAAACCGCTCCATAGGTTCGCCAGACTCTTGCTCCCCCTGCGCTGGTCATCGAGAAGATCCGACTCCCTGACCCCAAAAATTTCTGAGCCACTAAATCCTGCGTCCAATACACAAGACTATTGGCCATCACGTCTAACGTCATGTCCATCTGAGCTTTATTGATGGCTTCTGCATGTGATTCCGCAATATACGGTTTCAGGGTCCCAAAAGCTAACGAATGCAAAAACACCCGCACGCAAACCGGCTTCCCTGATTCTTCCGCGCGTTGCTTCATCGCGTTCAATATGTCAGCACGTTTTTCAGGATCAGCCGCGTTAGCATTAAAAAACAGGACCTCACGCCCGAGGGAGCGAATCTGCGCGGCAATCCGTTCGGCATTCGGCAAGGTTGATTTCCGATCAAGGTGCACTCCGCAGATATTCAAACCTAGATTGGCCAACTCCAAAGCCGCCGCCTCTCCAAACCCGCTGGAGGCTCCCAGAATCAGCGCCCAATCACCTTCACCCCATGAGTTCGTTACAGACATAATTCCCCTCTCTTCCGTCCTCTCAATACATTCGGTTTTCTTTTGTTAGATAATTCTGATTCCCAGCTTGCTCACGTTTCGATTATCCTCAATCAGGAACGGGAGATTTGCTGGCCATCGAATTACCAACGAACCACAGCAGAAGCCCAGGTAAGACCCGCACCAAAGGCTGCCAAAAGCACCACACTCCCTGTTTGAATTCTTCCCTCCTGGACAGCCTGATCGAGCGCCAAGGGAATCGATGCTGCAGAGGTATTACCAAATCGGTCTAAATTTATCATCAACTTTTCTCGAGCAAGGCCCAATCGCTGACTCACGGCATTCAAGATCCGCATATTGGCCTGATGGGGTATAAACAGATCCACATCATCCATGGTTAATTTATTCGCGTCTAACGCCTCTTTGGTGGCCTCTTCCATTGATTTGACAGCAATTTTAAAGGTTTCATTGCCCTTCATTTTTATAAAACACCGTTTTTCTTGAATGATCTGCTCGGAAGCCGGTTCCCGCGACCCGCCCCCAGGAACCTGGATCATATCAGAGAGGCCGCCATTGGCATGCAAATGAGTTGAGAGGATCCCTGAACCTTCATGGCCTTGACCCACCACAACAGCCCCTGCCCCGTCACCAAACAAAACACAGGTATTGCGATCGGTCCAATCCGTAATGGCCGACATGACTTCGGAGCCAATGACCAACACATGCCGCATACCATTTTTGACATAGGCATCGGCGATGGCTAACGCATAAACAAACCCGCAACATGCCGCGGAAATATCACAGGCCGCCGCTCGCTTAGCCCCTAACCGGTGTTGGATGAGACAGGCTGTGGAAGGAAGTGGTGAATCCCCGGTGCAGGTGGCTAAAAGGATCAGGTCTATTTCCGAGGGAGCCACATCAGCAGCCATGAGGGCGCGCTGAGCTGCCTCGACGGCCAAGTCAGAACAGGCCTGCCCCGGTTCGACCACACGACGTTCCCGGATCCCCGTTCGTTCGACAATCCACGTATCTGAAGTTTCAACCATGCGTTCCAGATCCGCATTGGTCAAGACCCGATTGGGAACGTAGGCCCCTGTCCCAAGAATCAGACTATTCATTCCTGAGACACAGCATAAAATCAACTGCACCCTTGCGCAATGTCACCTCGAATTTCCTCAATCAACCCGCCTTCTGCCAAGGCCTGGGCCCGAAGAATAGCATTTTTGATCGCTTTTGAGGAGGAGCGGCCATGACAAATCATACTGATTCCCTCGACCCCCAAAAGAGGAGCCCCGCCAAATTCGGCATAATCAGTCTTTCGCCGCAACCGCAGGAGAGGCCCTGCCACAAAAAGGTACGAAAGCCGCCCAAGAGCCGACTGGGCAATTTCTTTCATCAGCATTTTTTTTATCGCATCCGCCAACCCTTCAGAAATTTTTAAGGCGACATTCCCAATAAACCCATCCGTGACAATGACATCGGCATTCCCGCTATACACATCACGCCCCTCAACATTGCCAATGAAATTGATAGGGCTGCCTTTTAACAATTTGAATGTTTCTTTTGTAACTTCATTCCCCTTCGTATCTTCTTCCCCAATACTCAACAGCCCCACTCTGGGCCGCTCAACTCCCAATAAATGCCGGCCGTATTCATGACCCATAATCCCAAACTGGAAGAGCTGTCGAGCCGTACAATCCACGGTTGCTCCGACATCCAACATGATCGCTTTGCCCTGGCGAGTCGGCAACGTCGCGGCAATAGCCGGTCGTTCAACTCCCTGAATCAACCCTAACAGGAAAAATGCCGACACCATCGTGGCACCGGTATTCCCGGCACTCACCAATGCATCGGCCTGTTTATTTTTAACTAACTCCGTGGCTCTCCATATTGAAGAATCTCGTTTTTTTCTGGCAATCAACGCTGGAGATTCATGCATATCCACAACTTGCGGCGCATGAAAAATTTCAATGTTTGGCTTTTTACCGCCCAACTGGTCCAGGTGGGATTGGAGAGAGGGTTCGTCTCCGACCAATATAACCGAGAGGGAGGATTCTCTTGTAGCCTGTATGGCTCCTTCGACGTTGGGAGATAAACCATGATCCCCCCCCATCGCGTCCACGGCTATTTTCATGGGATTGGTATTAAAAAGATGACAGACTCGGGAAGAAAGCCTCGCTTACCCCTCTTCAACCCCAATAATGGCTTTCCCTTTATATGTCCCACAATTCAAGCAGGTCATATGAGACGGCTTGGGCTCATGGCATTGAGGGCAAGTCGATAAATTGGGAGGAGTGAGCTTGAGATGAGATCGCCGTTTGTCTCTTCGAGCTTTGGAAATCTTGTGTTTAGGATTTGCCATAATATTCCAACTTGTGAATTAAGAGGTGACTGTTGCCTCACGATCCCCTTGGAACAGTAACCGAGGAACGTTTGGGTTGGTTTTGCCTGGATAACACTTGCTTAAAAGGAGAAGCGGGCGATGCGGCAGTAACCGGCGTATAACACCCACACACGCCTTCATTTAAATTGGCCCCACATTCTTGACACAACCCAAGACAATCCTCCTTACACAAGGATTGAAGCGGGGTAGCAAGAATGACTTGCTCTCGAATAGGAGGGAGAAGGTCTATGTCGTTTCCTGAAATAGGGTAAACATCCTCATCGGGCTCATTCTCCTGCAATGATACATCATGCCTTTTGACGCCTTTACCTTTAGCGATTTTCGGTATAATAGCATTGGAGGATTTTTGAAATTCCGCCTCACAAGGCAAAGAAAGGGATTCCTCAAATATCGCTAGACAGCGGACACACTCTCTGGCAACCCTCCCCGAGAGCACCCCTTGAAAATGTGCTGAATGCTCGTCTATCAGGAAGAGATTTCCGCTACAACTTAAGTTCCCAATAACAGTCCCCTCATCATGAGATAGCGATAGAGCTGAAGGCTCCACTTCATGATGAATTTCCAGTCCACTTGGAGGAACATCGAGTAGGTTGATAGTTAAAGACATAGAAAATATCCAACCCTAATTATTCTGCCCAGAGTATACGAAGACGCACTTCATTACGAAGGGAAAAGCACCTTCAGTGTTCTTCTGAAAATGAAAGAATCGCAACATGCCTGGCACGCTTAATCGCTTGAGTTAATTTTCGTTGATGCCGCAAGCAATTCCCAGAGGTACGACGAGGGATAATCCGTCCACGTTCCGTGAGGAAATTTCGCAATAGATTGGCATCCTTGTAATCCAATGGTGTCTTATCGATGCAAAAGCGGCACACTCTCTTCCGCTGAAACAATCGTCCTTTTTCCACAGAAACCTCTCCTAGGCTAAAAATTAGGGCATGGGGTCAGGATAATACTCTTCCGAATCATCGTGGGATTCATCAGCCATTCCTGCCCCAGGGCTTCCCGAGGAGGACTTTTTTGGCAAAAACGTCACTGTTTGAGCGACCACTTCATGTTTGCTTCGTTTCTGCCCGTCGTCCGTTTCCCAACGCCTTTGCTGTAGACGACCATCAACGATGGCCCCATCTCCTTTATTGAGGTATTGTCCACAATGTTCGGCTTGTCGACCAAACACGACAATATCAACGTAACATACCTCTTCTTTTTGATCATCGGCCTGACGGTATCGTCGATTCACCGCTAATGGAAAATTGACCACGGGAGTTCCGCTTGGCGTATACCGAAGTTCAGGATTTCTGGTCAGATTACCAATCAAAATGACTTTATTGAATCCCGTCATCTCCAGCATCCTCTCCACTCGCTTCGCTGACAGCAGCCAAGTCACTTGGGTTCAACCGAACCGTCATGAACTTCATCACCTGGTCTTCCATTCGCTGAAAGCGTTCCAACTCAAAAACAACAGTCGGAGGGCCTTCAAATTGAACCGTCACATAGGTTCCCTTCCGCTCGTGTTGAATATCATATGCTAATTTCTTTTTCCCGCTATTATCGAGCTTTAAAATATTCGCTCCGGCCTGAGTCAGGACTTCCTTCATTTTTTCGATCACCCGCTCATTTTCTGTTTCTGCTTGAACGGGACGAAGAATGCACAGCGATTCATACAGTTTCATAACAACCTTTCCCTCTGAAGGATTTTTCTAGTTTTCAGGCAGAGCAATCGTCTTTTATCACAAAAGGGATCACAAGCTACCATAGGGTAAAATAGAGTGTCAAACTCGTTTCAGTGCAAGCGCCTGATAGATTCAGAAAGTGAAAATTAGGCGCATTTTATTAAGCGGGAATCCGGCTCTTCAGACATTAAAAATGTAGCAGCTCATCGAACTCAAAAATATCTACCAAAAATTGATTCCAAAAACCCTATCCAAAGCTTATCACTTCGGCAAGCTACCAATATCATTGGGTTTTTATCGACCTGGTGTACTTTCTCCGAACATGTCAACAAGGTCGCTCAATCCCACCTCTGGAGCTTTTATGTCACAACCAATATGAGTTTCGAATCTGGGGAAACAGAAAATGCGCCATCTCACATCAGGCCACAAATTAGAAAAAATAGATTGTGACATTTCCCCTCAATGGGAAAACCGGTCAGTCCACGACTCAGCTGCAGACTCATTGAATTTCTCATGGCGAAGAACGCACATGAAACCGATTCATAGCCACGGGGCCCCCTTCACAAATGAGACATTCCAAGACATCAACTGTTTTCGGGAGAGTTAGAACAACCTGATCCCACTCCACAGGTGGAAATGGAGAAAGCACAAACTTCGCAAGGTCTTCATTTTCCAAAGGACGTCCGATTCCAACTTTGACACGGGAAAATTCTTCCGTCCCCAAACACGACAAGACTGAACGCAACCCATTATGTCCACCAGCTCCGCCACGGGCTTTTATCTTGATCGCCCCAAGAGGAAGGTCCAGATCATCATGTACAACAATGAGATCCGACGATGCGAGAGACAAATCCTGCAGAACAGCGCGAACAACAATCCCAGTTTGATTCATCCAAGTCAGCGGAAGAACCAGCAGAACCGGATGGCCCCTAACTTCACCCCGACCTTGAATCGCTTGCCCATGTTGGGCTAAGGCAATACCCCAACGATCTGCAGCCTGTTCAAGAACCATCCATCCCAGATTGTGTCGAGTACGTTCGTACGATCGTCCAGGATTCCCAAGCCCCACCACCACATGCAAGGATTATTTCTTGCTTTCTTTCGCTTTACTTTCTGGGGCTGCCTTCGCTTTACTGTCCGCCGCCGCTGGAGCGGCCGCTCCCTCAACTGGAGCTTTTTCCGCGGTGGCAACTGGAGCCACTCCTTCACCCGCCTCCCGAGCCAGCAGGGACTCTAGCTTCGCTTCAGACATCTTAGTAGCAACATGCACGACCATGAGATCCTCGTCATCCAAAATCTTAACGCCTGTCGGTGCCTCGACTTCCTTGACATGCACACCCTGCCCTACCCCAAATTCTGAAGCATTGATTTCAATATGATCAGGAATCTGAGCCGGCAAGCACTCGATATGTAATTCGCGCATAGGCTGATGCAAAATACCGCCCTCTTTCACACCAAGAGGAACTTCTCCGATAACCGTCACAGGAACCCTGACGCGAATGGGTTTCTTCATCGAGACCTCATAAAGGTCCACATGCAGAATTGCCCCGGTGATAGGATCGATTTGATGGTCCTGGAGAACCGCGATCCGTTCTTGTGCCCCAGAGATCCGAACCGTCAACAGGCCGGTATGACCAACCTGAGAAATCACCAGATTTCTTGCAATCTTATGGTCCATGGCCACAAATTCAGATTTGCCCCCTCCATAGAGGACTCCAGGAATTTTTCCCTGTCGCCGAAGCTGTCGCGCCACGCCTTTTCCAGCCCGATCCCGTTTTTCTACATCAAGTTCATATTTCATCGTCTTGACCTCTTCTTAATGAGAGTGAATGAACAATACGTTAGCTCGCTTATACAAACAAGGACGTCACCGATTCCTCCCGATGAATCCTCAAAATCGCCTCACCCAACAGAGGCGCAACTGTTAGAGCTTTGAGTTTTGAGCATTGCTGCTCCTTCCCATTCAAAGGAATGGTGTTGGTCACCACCACCTCTCGGAGACAG
>JAOUGQ010000339.1 GCA_029865515.1 Nitrospirota bacterium | reverse complement strand
CCTACCTCTACTTTATTGATGAAGGGGTTAAAAACTTAGAAGATTCCCGGTTTAGCGGGCTGGCGAAAGAAGGACTGAAGTTATTTGTGTGCGCCTATGGATGCCAACAACACGGCATCTCAACCGACGGGTATGGCAAAGAAGTGACCTTTTGTGGACTAGTTATTCTCTCAAACATCATTGACGGGTGCGACCGCTTCCTGGCCTTTAATTAACTGCCTACCGCTGGCTTTCTGGCTTCCAGCTCAAGCCGATATTCAGAATTCGTTGGATCAGGGCTTCATACGAAATGCCGGCTCGCTCAGCCGACTCCGCGAGATCTTCCCCATAGGCCAATTGGGCATTCGGATTAGCTTCCAGCACATACAGGTGCTCCTTGGGATCTAACCGGAAATCCATCCGGGCATAGCCGTTTAATCCCAAAATATGAAAAGCCCGCTTCGCTGTTTGTTGAATATGACGCACCAGCTTGGGACTGAGCCCCTCCACCTCACCCGATTGGATCCCATATTTTTTTTGATATTTGGTGCTCCATTTCACCCTTGCCGTCGCAATCGGCAGGGCGTCAGGGGGAAGGTTGTTCAAGTGCAATTCCCAAACCGGCAGTACTTGTAACCGTCGATTACCTAACACACCCACGTACAATTCCCGTCCTTCAATATATCGTTCGACAATAACACTCGTGCCCACACTCTGATGCACAAATTCAACCCGCTCTTTTAATTTGTCTTCGTCATGAACGATCGACGCCTGAGAAATCCCCAGAGAGGCTTCTTCACTAATGGATTTGACAATGACCGGAAAGGGAAATTCCTCGGTCCACTTAACGGCCCGCCCCATGGGATAGACCACAAACTCAGGACATCGTATGCCATGATAGGCCATGATTTTTTTGGACCAGCCTTTATCGCGAGTCAGCACGAGCCCCTTGGGATTACAGCCCGTATAGGGCACCCCTAAAAGTTCTAAATAGGACACCACATTTTGGTCGAACTCCGGATTCCCATTGAATTCTTCCAGCAGATTAAAGGCAATGTGCGGCTTCCAATCCGTTACCAGTTTATCAATGACGCTCAAATCATCCTTGACGCCTACAGCCATCACTTCATGACCCAGATCGCGGAGAGTCGAGACCACATCAAATTCGGTTTTCCATTCAACCTCAGCCAAATTGGCATTTTCCACATTATCCGGAGGCACCAAATCCTGATGCATCAGCGCCATGACGCGAAGTTTCCTCATAACACCACCCGATGTCGTCCACCATGCAGATAATTCATCGTTTGCACCGTCAACAAAATGGTAAAGTCCACTTTCGCTTGTTCTTCCGGAACGGCTAACCGCAAATTCCGTTCGCGGCAATGCGACATCATATCTTGCAGCACTTGATCAATAGTGTACTGATATTCTCCCGTCCATGCAGCGACTTTCCGGCGAACTTCTTTTCGAAACTTCCTGATAAAGTTCTCAGCGGACGGATTGGCCGATTTATCCGGATCACCCGAAAATAATTTCCGCAAGTCCCGATCATAAAAGTTGGGGTAATCAAGCCCATATCGTTCCCTTTTGTCTTGGTAATGCTCACGGAGCGTTTTTTGAAGCCGTCGAATCGGGTCCACTTGCGCTTTGGTGGTCACCATCGGTGTGACTCCCACCAATTCCTTCATGAGTTCATCCATATATTCCAATTTTTTGAGCGCCGGCCATCCGGCATATCGCTCACGCCAATGCGACTGAGGGGTCAACCAGACGGCAAAGGTTTCTGCAAAATCTTCGTCGGGATGACTCTGGGCATACCACATGTCGAGATGCAGCACAAAACTTTTGCTATAGGGTTTTGGTAAATAACAGTCAGGATACGGAACCGAGGTATGCCCAAACACCGCTTGACGGCTACGTCGACGCCGTAAGCGGTAGGCATTCTCAATCGCATGGCCCGTTTCGTGTCGAAGAATCCGCATGCACCATTCCGGCGTCCCGCCCTCAACTTCCAACATTTGATTCAGCTCCAGTTTGGCTAACCGCGGATGCCCCATATAGAAAGGCACAGCAAGACCCGGCACACCATCAGGCGAATACCAATCGTCAGACAACCAGACATGGGGACGAAACACCAACCCCTGGCTTTTCAATTCCCGGTACAATTGGCGAACGCATTTGCCCAGTTCTGTGCCTTGAATCTGAATCTTCAAATCGCACAACCGGAGGTCCAGAAGCTGTTCATCCGACCAGGAAACCCACTCAGGCTCTGCGGGGACAGATGGCTCAACCTCAGGCAACATTTCCAACACACCACCTCCAAGACTGCTTTATAGTACTGACAGTCATCAAGGCACCTTCTCTGACAACGCAAAGCACCCAGATAATGCTCCCCTCCCCGTCATTCGGCTGATCGTGTTCAAATCCCCACCCCATCCCTCTGAAAATAAAAGCATAAATCGTGCCTCAAATATTCTCATTCTCACCTCTTGTGTTCCATAGCTTTTACCTTTTTGGCTATGGTAGATTGCCCCTCTTTTTTGGGACTCTTTCATTCAGCACCATGCAGTGTTTTTATTCACGTTTCGAGTCAGCGCATTTGAAGAATCATTTCTCGAGGCCTTATTTTTTTGATGTCTCTCTATTATCATGGGCCAAACGTCCTTATGCCGCAACCATCTTGATTCTGACGACTCTTCAAGCCTGACCGGAAGAACCACAGGAGATTCATGTATGCATCGCTGTGAAAAATGCCAGGGAACGATGTTGCTTGATCGGGAAGTTGACATGGAATCAGGAATGTCTCTTCTGGTCTTTTGGTGCATTAATTGTGGACTGCGGAAACAAGCCGAACGAGCGCCGATTCCTCTCATCGAGGTGTCCTAACGCAACTCGATTAGTCTCTACCCCTTCCAAGACAGGTGGGCGAATGGGGACTGCACAAATTGAGGGAAGAAGCATTACTGACTATCTGTCGTACTGGGCGGGAAAGGCGTAAAGGCAATGCCTCATCTCCTCGAGCGATAGTCTTACTCTGATAGGGGGAAACCGCTTTTTACCTATATACTCGAACCGTAACCCCTTAAAACAACACGGTAAACAGAAAAGGCGCAAGCCTTAGCCCGCAACAAAAAAACGAGCGACATGGGAACAAGAAAGCCTATGGATCCTCATCCAATTCCATGTTCCAGTACAAATAATCCCGCCAGCTTTCAGGGGCATGACGGATGCCGATCATTAAAGTGAGGCGTGGGGTCCATTTTGGCTTGACGGGCTCCTTGAGTAATTTCATCCCAGCCTCATAAGGCGTGCGACCGCTTTTCCGGTTATTACAGCGCCAGCATGCCGTCACAATATTTTCCCAGGTTTTCCTGCCGTTTTTTGCAATTGGTACGACATGGTCAAAAGTCAATTCCTCGGTGCGAAACCGTTTATAGCAATATTGGCAGGTATAGCGATCCCGCGTAAAAATATTGATGCGGGAAAACTTCACGGCATGGTGATTTGACCGGAGT
>JAOUGQ010000001.1 GCA_029865515.1 Nitrospirota bacterium | reverse complement strand
GTGAATGTTGGGCGGCTGTACGGTGGGGATTTTCAAATATGTTAAATGTGGTGATCCTGGATTGTAATTACAAGAATTCACATTTCTGCCAATGAATCTGGTATGCAAATTCCATGAAGTTTTTTTTGAAATGCCAATAAAATCAATGAAATGTGTTTTTGACTTGACAGTCTGAAGCGTTTTGATTACCTTTGGCGCTTCCCATAATCTTCATTGAATATTATTGCAGGCGTGAACTGAAAATACGTCAGTTGTTTGTCGGTCTATTTTACTTAAGGAGGCTGGTCCATGTTTTATGTGAAAACTCGGAATGCCGTCACATCCCTTTCCCTAGGATTGTTTCTGGGAGGGATTTCGCTGTTTTCGGCAGGTAATCTCTTGGCCGGAGACACCCAGGAAACAATGATTCACAAGGCAGGTATGACCCACCAGGATTCTCCTGCCTGGGCCGAACAGCTCAAAGGCCAGACGATTGTGGAAGATGCCATGGAGGGCCGTGCGGAACGGGCGGCCCTGGTTGAACAGCAACATCAACGCATGATGCAGCAAATGCAGCAGGACATGGATCAGAAGGGCAGCGAGACGGGAGCGTTCAATTCCATGTCGATGATTCACCAATATGGTGCGGGACCTGCAAATGGCTTACTGGCCAGTCAACCCGGTGTCGAACCGGTGTCCATGAAGGGCGGACTGTGTCCCAAGACAGCGCCCGTCCGAAATTACGATGTGTCCGCCATCAACGTTGAAATCACCTTGAATCAATGGCTCGATTATTACCCAGGGTACATGTATGCCTTGACTGAAAATATTGACAAGATCCGTGAGGAAGAAGCCAAAAATGCGGCGGCTCGTGAGAAGGAAGGGCACCATGATCCGGGTGGCGTGAAAAACGGTATCCAAGATCAATGGATTCAACCGTTGGTGATTCGAGGCAATCAAGGTGATTGCGTCAAGGTCGCCCTACACAACCAGTTGGAATTCGGAGAAGAAGTCAGCTTGCATATCAATGGGTCGGATATGGTCATGAGCCAAACCGGTAAACCGGCGACCACCACCAATCCTGATTCGGTGGCAGTTGAAGGTAAAACGATTGAAATGGAATGGTATATCCATCCGGATACACAAGAGGGTGGCCGCCAATTTCATACCTTTAGCAATGACCGAGAACTGACAGTCATGGGTCTGTTCGGGGTGTTTGTCGTAGAACCGAGAGGCTCCAATTATTATGAGCCGTTGGGAACGGGACCTGCCACGGAGGCCAGCAGCGGATGGCAAGTGATGATTGATAATGGCGATGGACCGGACTTTCGGGAATTTGTCCTGATCTATCATGAAGTCGGTGACGAGGCCTTCCGTCCTGTCAATAAGCATGGGGATTTTTTACCACAACGCGATCCTCTGACTGATGCCTATCGCCCTGGCGCGCGGGCGCTTAACTATCGTAGTGAGCCGTTCGGCATCAATAACATGCATGTGCAGCATGAATATTTCGGGTTTGAGGATGAATCGATGGCCTATAGCTCGTATACCTTTGGTGATGCGGCTCCGACCATTCCTCGTAGTTATTTGGGCGATCCAGCCAAATTCCGGGTGGTGCATGGTGGATCGGAAGTCTTCCATTCCCACCATCCTCATGGTGGTTCAATTCGTTGGCAACGCAGCCCACGAGCCACGCAAATGCCCGTGTGGAACACCGGGCAAACCGGGCCGGTGAAATATCCGGTGATTCGCACGAAGTCAGACCGGGTGGACGTGGAAGTCATCGGGCCGTCGGAAGCGTTGGATTTAGAAACGGAATGCGGCTCGGGCCTGTGCCAATGGTTGGCCGGCGACTTTCTCTTCCATTGCCATGTGGCGCATCACTATGTGGCGGGGATGTGGGGGTATTGGCGGGTGTATAACACCATTCAAGTACCAGGTGTCCAAAATGACGTGATGGCCCCGTTACGGGAATTGCCGGATCGGTTGGGACGTATTCATAAGCCGGTCACCTCCGATCAGCTCGTGGGCAAGACGGTCAATTGGTTTGGCAAGCAGTTTAAGATCGTTGGCGATGGCAAGAGCAATTGGAATGCTGAGCCGGCTGTCGTGAATATTAAAGACTGGGTAGAAATGCAGTTGAGTAATCAAGGCAAACCAGGTCACACAGATGATGAACTCGGTCAAATGAAAGCCTATGATGCTACCGTGGTTGATTGGGTCTGGAACGGGGCGAAGGCGATGAGCGAGAAGGAACCCACGCTGGGCGATAACCCCAAATACCGCCCGGAATGGCAGGGGTATAAAGCGGGGGAACGGCGGGCTATTTGGTTTGAGCCCACCACCGGCAAAGTGGCGTGGCCTTGGTTGACGCCGCATTTCGGCAAACGGAATCCGTTCTCCAACGATCATAATCCGGCGCCGTGGCTGGAAATGATCCGGTTGAATCCGGATGGGACGCGGTCGGTCGAACCGGCCAAACCAGGCGAGAACGGGCCGTGGAGCTTGTGCCCGACGCGGGCCGGATCCCAAGATTACAAGGTGCATTTCATCAAGTTGCCGATTGAATTATCGGCGGCGGAGGGCAAAGAGCCGGCGATTGTGGACCCCAATGGGCTGCTGTATGTCGTGCATGAAGAAGAAGAGGCCGTCCGGGCAGACAATAATAAGAAATTCCCGTTGGTCGTGCGGGCCAATGTGTATGATTGCATCGATTGGATGCTCACCAGCGAGTGGATCGATGACGATATCACCAACTTCCAATCGTCCAAGATCAACACGCATTTCCATTTCTTTCAATTTGACAATCAAGCCTCCGATGGCGTGATTTCTGGCTTTTCGTATGAGCAGTCCATGCGCCCGTTCACGCAATTTGACAAACCTACCAAAAAAGGGTTGCCGGTTCCCATGAATGCCAAGGTGACCAAGGCCGCCAAAAAAGGCGACAAAACCTTGGAGGTCTCGAATGCCACGCAATATCATGTGGGCATTCCAATCTTGATTGGCGCGGATAATGTCAAAGGGCAAGAAGTGCAACGGATTGTCAAAATCAGTGGCAAGACGTTGACGTTTGCCCAGCCGTTGCGGAATGCGCATCCGGTCAATGACATTGTGACCGTGGAATACGTGCGACAGCGGTTCTGGGTGGATGCGGATGTGGGCAGTGTGTTCTGGCATGATCATGCCTTCGGGGGCACCACGTGGCCCCATGGCGCAGTCGGGACCATGATTGCGGAACCTTTCAATTCAACCTGGCATGATCCGAAGACCGGCAAACGGATTCGGACTGGGCCGGTGGCCGATATTCATGCCGTGGAGCGTGTTGGCCATGATGTGGCCGGCAGCTTCCGTGAACTGATGGTGCATATCATGGATACCGTGCCACACACCGTGAATATCGTGACGGCCGGTAATCCTCCGGGACAACCGGTGGATGTGGCCTTGGAAGCCGGTCGGACGGTGTCATTTATCATGCCCCCGAACGACAAAATAAAAATGACACCCATGCCGTTCTTGAACGGAGGTACCCATACAACGGGGGGAGCGTTAAATTTCAGGGCGGAGCCTTTCGCGCAGCGGTTGGCCAATAACCCTGATCCCTCCAAGCTGTTCAGCAGTGCGGTGCATGGCGATCCCAGTACGGCCATGATTCGGGCCTACCTGGGTGATGCCATTGTGTTCCGGCTGTTGGACGTGACCATGAATGAAAGTAATGTGTTTACGTTATCCGGCCATACCTTCTGGTCTGAGCGGTATGCGCAGGAAGCCAATCGTAAGCATTCCCTGCATATCGGGATTGCCGAACGGTATGACTTGGTGATTCCTGAAGCGGGTGGACCACGGCATCAAGCCGGTGATTATATGTTCTTCAATGGACGTAGCTCCAAGTTTTCGGAAGGCGCGTGGGGCATCATCCGGGTATTAGATAAGCCTGTGGGTGACCTCCAGCCATTGCCCAATAAGGCATATGGCAAAGAAGGGATGCCGGAACGCTTGCCGGTGTGTCCGAAAGAGGCTTCAGTGAAGAGCTTTAACGTGGTGGCCATGGACCATCCGGGGATGAGTTTTAATGCCAACGCCCCGGAAGCCATTGAAGTCGACTTTGAACGGAAGATTGAATTGCGCAATCCTGCCGCCAAGATCTACCTCCTCGAGGATGAGGTGCAGAAGGTGGCGGGCGATGTGCAACCGATGCCGTTGACCTTACGGGCCAACGTGGGTGATTGTATAAAGGTGAAATTGACGAACAAACTCAAGGAGGGTCGGGCATCGTTCTCAGCTTTCGGGCTGGCTTTCGATCCGAAGGATTCACAGGGCGTGAATTTGGGAAGTAACCCAGGTGACCAAACTGTGGCCTCTGGCGAGTCCCGGACATACACCTATTATGCGGATCCCTTCAATGGGGAAACCCAAACGCTTGTGTGGGATTGGGGGAATGTGTCAACCAATCCGCGCAACGGCCTGTTCGGGGGGATCATAATCGGGCCCAAAGGCTCGAGCTACCGCGATCCAAAAACTGGCGATGATATTTCGCTGAAGAATAGTTGGAATGCCGATGTGATCGTCGATCGGGCTATTCAAGGAAATGAAAATCGGGCCAACTATCGTGATGTGGCCTTGTACTTCCAGGACGAGGACAACATCATCGGAACGAGTTTCATGCCATATGTGCAGAATGTGGCGGGGTTAACCGGCGTCAATTATCGCGCCGAACCCTACCTGCAACGGGAAGAAGCCGGGTGTTCGTTGGGGCGGATGTTCCAACCGTGCCAGGTGGACAACCCGCAGGATCCTGTGACGCCGGTGATTGAAGCGCATGCGGGCGACAAAGTCCGGATTCACGTCTTTGGGGCCAGCAGCGAGCAAAACGGGATGTTCACGGTGGAAAAACATGAATGGCCGATTGAACCGTTCCTTCCGGGCGCGGATATGATCAGCACGGTGGAGTTCTCGGGTTCGGAAGGTCTTGATGTGTTCCTTCCTGCCGCAGGAGGGAAATGGGCCCTGGCCGGGGATTATGTGTGGAGCAACGGGCGGTTACCCTATTCCCAGTCCGGGCAATGGGGCTATCTCCGGGTGTTGCCGAACACGGATCAACGGATTCTGCCGTTGGAAGGAGGCATGTCTTCTTCCAAACAGGCGGCTCTTGGTGAATTCAACGGCGAACCGCGGATTATTCCTACCGTCGCGAAATAAGCTTTCCCTCATTTCAGAGGGTCAGCGCAAGCGGGGAAGCCTCTCATCGGCTTCCCCGCTTTTTTTTGCGGGCATGTTTCTATAAAATGACAATAAGTCTGGCGATCAATACATGGTGAGGAGGGACGCATGAGGGGCCGAACAGTCTGGCAAGGGATCGTAGGGATGGGGCTTATGGCGCTTTTAGGACATACGGCGTGGTCCTACGATGAAATCAACGTGACAAATGGGGGATCCATTCAAGGAAAAGTGACCATTACGGGAGAAAACCCCAGACCCATGGCGTTTAATCTGGTGACCATTCCAGATGCAGTATATTGCGGAAGGATATCAACCGGAACAGGGTGGCGGATTGTTGAAGATTTTATCGTTGGTCCACAGGGGGAATTAAAAGATGCCGTGGTTATGATTAAAGGGATAGAAAAAGGAAAATCGTTTTCTTTGCCAAAGGTGGAAGTTGAAGCGATTGATTGTGATTTTTTGCCTTTTGTGAATGTGTTACGTGATCAGGATGAAATCACCGTCATCAATATGGATCCGATAGAACATGATATCCAGGGCTATGAAACGGCCAGAGAACGAGGGGCCAGAGTCTTGTTTAATCGTCCCTTGCCGATGAATCCCTTTCATAAGGTAGTTGGGCTGTTCGGGAAAAATGCCCACACGCATCTGCCGGGCGAACCGATGGTGGAAAAAATCCATTTGCGAAAAGGACGAAATGTGTTTGTCATGCAGTGCGGCTTTCATCCCTATATGTTTTCCTGGGGGGTGGTGGTGGAGAATCCTTATTATGCCATTTCCAAAGAAGATGGGGCCTACGGAATTAAGGATATTCCAGCAGGAGAATATGAGGTTGCTGTCTGGCATCCTGGGATGAAAACCTATCTGGAGAAAAAAGTGGTGGTGGAAGAGGGGAAAACCCTGAAGTTAGATTTTCAGTATGAATCTCCCCAAGGACGGCGAAGTGTGCATGAAATGCAGGAGAATCCGCATTTTGGTCTGGAGTTGCTTGGAGAAGGCGTTGAGATCGTTCCGTCGTTACGAAGGCAAATTCCCTAAAGTCGTGAGGTGCTAATGGAAAAAAGTCGAATGGTGAAAATCCTGTTGGTGAGTCTTATCTGGGCCGTCAATTCGACTGCTTTAGCCTACGAAGTGGCTGAAGTAAAGGGAGGGGCAACCATTAGGGGGACAGTGACCCTCGAAGGAACTCCGCCTTCCCCGAAAGCCTATAATCTGATTACGTTCCCTGATCCTGAATATTGCGGACGCATTTCTAATGGCCGAGGCTGGCGCCTGCTTAAAGATTTTGTGGTAAATAATGAAGGTCAGATTCAAGGGGTCGTGATGGTGGTTGAAGGGGTCAAAGCCGGAAAACCATTTTCACTGTCCATTCCGCGAGTAGAAGCCCGGGACTGCCAGTTTCTTCCCTTTACGACGGTGGTTCGTGATGAGCATGGGATTGAAGTGGTGAATATGGATCCGGTCATGCATGATATTCAGGCCTATGAAACTTCTTTGACCCAAGGGACGCGGGTGTTATTTAATTCTCCTCTGCCCTTTAATCCCCGTCATCAACGGGAGAATATTCACGCAACCCACGAGCATCTGCCTGGCAAATCCATGGTTCATCAATTTCAATTGAGCAAGGGACGCAAAACCTTTGTGATGCAGTGTGGGTTTCATGCCTACATGGAGAGTTGGGCTATTGCCGTGGATAATCCTTATTTCGCCTTTACCAATGAAAAAGGAGAATATGTTATTTCGTCACTTCCGCCAGGAAGCTATCGCATTCGTGCCTGGCATCCAAGCGTCAAACAGGAGCAGGTCAAAACATTTACCGTGGAATCCGATCAGACCGTTCGGATGGATTTTTCGTTGGCATCGCCCGTGGGGCGTTGGACTGCGCATAAACTTCAAGCCCCTCCTCGATTTACTTCCGCTGCCCTTGGACGGCCTGTCCTGATTGACCCTTTGGTTGAACACCAAAGGCCATGAAGCGGATAGGCTTTTTTGCCCTTTCTTCCAAATCATGTGACAGGAGATTTGCGGGACTGACTTTATGGGCCATTTTGGGAATGGTGATCTGGTGCCCGTCGGTTTTGGTTTTTGCTGATTCCCCGCATCTTTCTGCCGACAGTCCTCGTGAATTTTCAGCAAGACTAGTGTGGAAAACGGGTGGACGTATTGCCAAAGCCCTGCTGTTTGTGAAAAAGGATCGTTATCGTATTGAACCTGCAGGGGGAATACGAACGGAGTTGGGCTATGCGAGTGTCACAATTGTCCGGTTGGATGAACAAAAAATCTGGTATGTGCTGTCTCAACGGCGAATGGTGGTGAGCGTTCCCTTAACTTCGGATTATTTGTTACCATTTTCTGTTCAGTTGGAAGGGGAGACGAGTCGAACGGTTATTGGGGATTCGGTCGTAGGTGATCAGCCTGCTTTGCTCTATGAAGTGGTGGTGCAGAATCGCTTTGGTCAAACTGAGCGATTTTTTGAGTGGGTAGATCCTGACAGAAACATACTGTTGAAACTTTTAAGCCAGGATCGAGATTGGTTCGTGGAATATCATCATGTGGTGCTGTCCCCGCAACCAGATTATTTTTTTGAAGCCCCTTTGGGCTACAGAACTATTGAGGCACAGGAAGCCCAGGTTCCGAGAGGGTAGGAGTATGATGCGGATAGGAGATGGGGTCAGACAAAAAAAGATGAGGAGTTATTTGACGGTTGCCCTGGGAATCATTTTTCTTTTCGCGGGTTTTGCCCGGGCGGAGGAAGTGAGTGATTCAGTGATCGTGCAAGCGCAAAGAGCCTACGACCAGGGGAAATTTCAACAGGTGGTCGATCTTGTGAAGCCTCTTCTCAATCACGGGTCTCCGCCTTCTCAGGCTTCTCGATTGCACATTCTCGCATTAGCCGGATTGGGCAAAACCGGTGAAGCCATGGATGCCTATGAAACAGTGATAAAAGGGGCAAAACAGGAAGATGAAAGGCTGTTGCGACAGACTGCCATTGCCAGTATTTTGCCGCTCCGTTCCGATATGAGGGAGCAGATGCGGGGGGCCGCCTACACGGCGTTGAAGGAAATCGATTCTGATAATGTTGTGGAATATTTGGAGGAAGGCCTGACTGATGGATCCGGCATGATCCGGGCTTTGGCGGCCGAAGCGTTGGGAAAACGAAAGGCCGGACAGCGTTCCAAGCGGTTTCGTGAAGCATTAAAAGACGGGGCCGGTCTGGTTCGAGCGACAGTCTTGATTGGGCTTGGACAATCCGGTGACGGGACCCTGGTGCCCATGATTGAACCGTCGTTGAAGGATGAGCAGCATCTTGTCCAAATTGCCGCGGCGAGAGGGTTGTATGAGTTGGGTCACAAAGAATATTGGGCTCGTTTGGAGCAAGGCGCGAAAAGTCAGGAGGGCTATGAACGGGGAGCGGCTATCCGTGCATTTGGCGAACTGAATGATCGTCGTGCCCTACCGATATTGGAAAAGACGATTTCCGATGATCAACCGTCTATCCGTGCTGCGGCTATTGCGTCGTTAGGGAAACTGAAAGCTCCTGAATCCTTGCCCACCTTGAAAGCAGTTTTGTTTAATCCTAATCCTGCGGTGCGGAGTGAGGCGGCTGTGAGCCTGGGGTATTTTGAGCAACATCAAGTAGTCACCCCGTTGACCAGGGCGTTGGCCGATTCGAATCCCGGTGTCCAAGCGGCGGCAGTGGCGTCATTGTTACGCGTGGGTGCGTCCTATGCCGTGGTCAAAGATACGGTTCAGCAGCTCCTCAATGACCAAAATCCGGCCATTCGGTCTCTTGCCGTAAAGGCGCTTGGGAATGGAACAGGTCGGGAGGTTATTGCGACTCTCATGTTGGGTCTCAATGATCCGCTGCCTCGGCCTCGGATCGTGGCTGCCCGCGCATTGGGTCGCATGGGTGATCGTAGGATGTTGCCGGTTTTGAAGCGCACACTTCGGGATACGGATGAAGCGGTGCGGGTTACCGCCGCGGCAGCCATTGTGACCATTCTGGATAAGGAGATCGGTATTTAGCCTGATCAATACGCTGTGCTTGGTTGGTTTGCCCTTAGGCATTCAAGACGGGAGGCAACAAGCAAATCCATGGGTGTGTGTGTTTCCTCCTAAAGTAGGGCTTTCATGACATATTCCCACCTATCGCCATCCTGGCACAAAATTCTGACAGGGCATTCCTTGTCATGGGTTTCTGCGAGATATGGTCCTCCCCTTCTTCAGTTTGTACGTAGATCGTTGTGTATAGGTGGGCTTGGCATGTTTCTCCTCGGAAATTCCGTTTACGCTGAAACAATCACTGTGGTGGATACCGATGTCCGGCCGTCTATCCAATGGTATGAATGGGGATCGGAATCCTTCCGACAAGCCCAAGCTGAAGATAAATTAATTCTTTTGGATCTTACTGCGGTATGGTGTCATGCCTGTCATGTGATGGATCAGGCGACGTACGCCAATCCTCGTATTATACAGTTGCTGAATGACAACTTTATTCCTGTTCGAGTCGATACCGATCAGCGTCCAGATTTACAGGCTCGTTATCGAGCTGGAGGATGGCCGACGACCAATCTGTTATTGCCGACCGGGGAGATTCTCTTTCAAGCGAACGCACTGGAACCTGAGGAAATGGAAGAACTGCTTCTTGAGATGCAGTCTCTCTATTCAACCGATAAGGCTGCTTTACTCAATCAGGCCTCCAGGTTATGGAACCGGGTGAAGGAGAAGGTCGAAGCCAGCCCTTCCAAGGGTAATGCGCTTCAGGTCTCTATGGTTAAGCAAAGTGTTGAGATCATGAGAGCGCAATTTGATGCTGTTAATGGAGGGTTTCGGAATGCGCCAAAATTTTTTGAACCCGAAGCGATCCAGATGGCCTTTGCACATGGCTTCTTTGAAAACGACCCTGAATTGCTCAAGATGGGCTTGCAAACCTTGGAAAAACAACTGCCCTTACTCGATCCTGTTTGGGGCGGGTTTTACCGCTATGCTGAACAAGCGGACTGGACTCAGCCGCATTTTGAAAAAATGTTGACCATTCAAGCCCGGAATCTCCGCAATTATGTTGAAGCCTTTCAACTCACTGGAGATCTTCAGTTCAAACGTGTTGCCGAAGCTCTCATTGAGTATGTCTCGCGGTTTTTAACGGATCCGCAAGCGAGGCTGTTTTATGAAAGCCAGGACGCCGATGTCCGGGGTCCTGAAGGGGGACCTTTCGTATCGGGTGCCGAGTACTATGCTTTGAGTGAACGCAAGCGATTGGCTATCGGTATTCCTGGAGTAGATCAGCGGATTTTCACAGGAAGTAATGCATTGATGGCATGGGCCTACCTGCATGCATTTCCGGTGTTGGGAAAAACGGAGATACGGGACATAGCCCTTCAGGCCCTCACCCAGTTGTATGAAAAACGCTTTGACGTGAAAAGGGGGCTCGCCCATGTCGAGGTGGAAGGGGAACTCGGCTTGTACGGATTATTGTCTGACCACATCCTCTTTGGGCAAGCATTGCTTGAGGCGTTTAGTGCCACAGGGCAGCCTCGGTTTTTGCAAAACGCTGAAGTTCTTGCTGAAGTCAATCAGCAATTATTGCAAGATTCCGTGAACGGGGGTTTCTTCGATCATCCAGGCACGTCCGACTCATTGGGTCTTCTGAAGTTGCCCACGAAACCGGTGACGGAAAACTTTCAAGCTGCGCTCTGGTACCTGACTCTTTTTCATCTCACGGGGAAGCCGGAATACCAATCCATTGCCGAAAGAACGTTACAGTTCATAGTGACTTCTCCGGAACCCCTCCCTGTCGCGTTGGCAGGTTTAGCCATCGATCAATGGTTTCGGATTCCCGTTCATATTGCCGTGGTGGGGGGATCCTTTGATCCAATGGCCCAAGCCTTGTTGTTAAAAGGCCGTGAGCTCTATTGCCCAGGGAAAATTGTGAGGTGGTTTGACCCCCGTGAAGGGCAACCCAAATGGGGTGAAATTGTTTTTCCCTACGATGGGCGTCCTGTGGCCTTTGTCTGCACCGATCGGATGTGTTCGGCTCCAGTCTTTCAAGCAGAGGCGATGAAAGAGAGCATTGCTGAAATGTTGGCGGTACTTAAGGAACCCGTGCATCAAAAATGAGTATTGTCCAGATAACCGGTCGTGCTTGTGTGATGGTTTTTGTAAACAGGGTGGTTTCACGAATCTTTGATTTTTGTAGAACTAAAAGGCCTAAAGGATGATCCAAAGGACCTATTGCAAGTTGGTTTCCTTGACACGTTTTTTTTATTCCTGATATATACGGAAGTGGGTGCAGTCAGACAATCATTCCACGATCAACTTTTTTCACCTGGCCGTGGTCAAGCAGGTGGGTGGTTTTTAACCTTTCAAGTTGGTAGTTTCCCTCGTCAACTCAAATTTTTTCTTAACAACTAGGAGGAAGCATCATGAGGAATCGTCAGTCTTTTACTATGTCTTTATTGATTGGTGGTATTCTGATTGCCGCGCCATTAGTGGCCCAGGCAGGCGGAACAATTAAAGGGAAAGTCACGTTTACCGGAAAAGTTCCGCCACCGAAGGAATTCGCGTTTAAAAAATTTCCCAATACGGAATTTTGCAAAAAAAATGAGAGCAAAAGTGCTGATGGAAATACTCGGTTGCTCAAGGAAGTGGAAGTGGATGGAAGCAAGGGTTTGAAAAATGCGGTCGTATCGGTTCGTGATGTTGAAGACAAGGGGTTTACCGACAAAGCCAAAAAAGAAGCTCCCCAATCGGTTGTGGCCGAATTGTGCGAATTTAAGCCGTATACGGGAATTGCCGTGAGTCTGGGGCAGTTTAAAGTGGTCAATAACGATGCCGATCCAAGCGACCCTAAATCTGCGGAAGGCGTGTTGCACAACCCGCATAGCTTCGATCAGTTGGGTGCCAAGTCCAGCACGGAGTTCAATATCGGATTAGCCAAGAAAGGCGATTCGTTGGATAAAAGTGTCAAGCTGAAAATGTCCAAAAAGGGTTCTGTGTTGCGGTTGCAATGTGATCAGCATGAGTTTATGCAAGCCTGGTATTTGCCGGTGACCAATGCCCATTACGGCGTGGCGGGCGCGGATGGTACCTTCGAAATCAAGGATGTGCCTGCTGGTAAGCACAAAGTGATGGCCTGGCATCCTATTGCCGGCCAGGTGGAAGCCGATGTGGATGTAAAGGACGGGGGAACCGTCGAAGCGAATTTCGAGATCAAATAAGTCTGGTTCCCTCGAGAATCGCTCTTCCGACAAGGGCAACTGGCCATGGGCTGGTTGCCCTTGTTTTTTGTAGTTGGCTTTGGGACTTTTCCTTTCCTGTAAGCATTTGACCTCGCAAAGTGACCCCGTTAAGATCGACATCGAAAATGATTCTTTAGTCGTATTTTGAGTTTGAGGCCCCGTGTGACACGTGAGTTGTCCCTCGCAGATATTTTCCAGATAGGTTACTACTGGGAAACCAAAATACTCCTCACTGGTGTTAAGCTTGATCTCTTTACCGCTCTCAAGGGACAGTCTCTCACGGTCACTGAGGTGGCCGATGCACTGAATCTCAGCTCCCGGGCCTTGGAGTTAGTGATGAACGCCTTAGTCGCGATGCGCGTGTTAACGAAAGAAGATAAGCTGTATGCCAATACCCCGGTCGCTGAACGATATCTGGTGCAACCGGGTTCCGATTATGTCGGCCATTTATTACTGTTGCATGACGCTGAGTGGAGTCATTGGGGACAGTTGGAACAGACCGTGAGAACCGGACGTTCACCCGTGACCCAACACGTTTTTGAAACGAATCCTGAACTGGGTGCCCATGTGCTCACGGTGTTGGATCGGATCGGGCGAGGAAGCGGGCAGGGATTGGCGGAACGGGTTCCACTTCATGGAGCCAATCGGTTGCTGGATATTGGTGGTGGGGCTGGAACCAATGCCATTGCGTTTTGCTTGGAGCATCCCGGGTTATCCGCCACGGTTTTTGATCTCCCCCAAACCCTGAATGTTGCCAGGCAACGCGTGGAAAGCGCGGGGTTAAAAGATCGTATCCATCTGCAAGGCGGTAACTTTCATGTCGATGCTTTTCAAGGGCCTTATGATATTGCGCTCATGTCAGATATCCTGCATTACCAGGATGGTCGGGCTAATGCGGCGTTAGTGGCAAAAGTGTACGGTTGCCTGAGTGAGGGAGGAAGGCTGATCATTAAAGACCGGTTTTTAGATCCCTCGAGGACGAGCCCTGCCTGGACCACAGCCTTTGCCGTCCATATTATGGTGAACACTGAATGCGGGGAGTGTTTTACGATTCAAGACAGTCAACAATGGATGGAACAAGCTGGATTTCGTATGGTCGAAGAATTAGAACCCCGTGCCATCATTCAAGGCACGAAATAAGGAAAGGCGTGGCACCCACCTATGGATGATATCGCAGTATGGCTGAGGGAACCGGGATTTTTCGGGACCCATGCGACGATCGGAGCCGACGTAAGTCAACTGATGGCGACACTCTTTACGGGGTTGTTTATCGTCGGATGGATTCAGGCCAGAAACCACAAAGCCGATCATCACCATTGGTTGATGTTCGGTGGGATGATCGCCATGCTCACCTTCTTTGTCAGTTATTATCTTTTCCGCAATCTGGGTGTTTTGGCTTTTGAAGGGAAGGAAGGGTTTGGCGGGCCTCAATGGCTATACGATAAAGTATTTGTCCCTGTGTTGACCTTACATATTCTTCTGGTGGTGATCGGCCTGATTATGGCCATTTATATGATGGTGCTGGGGTTTCGGTCGCAGGCCTTCGTGGAAGGTCAGCGGGTCTTGAAGGAAGCGATTTTGCAGACATCCGGACGACGCATTGCCACGATCCTTGGAGGTGTGACGACTGTCGTCCTTTTGTTCTTCGGGTCACGGGTGATGGCGTCTGGATTTTCCATGGGGAAATTCAGTGTGTATCTTGGCCTTATCATTCTCATTGCGATGGTGTTTGGAATTGAAATCTCTATTCAACGGATTTGGCCTAATGGGGCTAGACGGCATCGGGTACTCGGAAAATTCACCATGGTGATCTATTGTGTATTGTTTATGACCGGAACGTTTACCTATACGATGCTGTATGTCCTCTATCCGGGAAAAATTGGGTGAGCCGATCGTGCAATGTGGTTGCCAATATCCCTTGCAGGTAACAGAGATTGAGGAGTTCCCTGCCGATTCTGTGTTTGTGAAATTTCATTGCAATCACTGTAGTTTTTCAGTTGGGGTAGAAGGGGATGTTAAAGAATTGGATCTCCTGGTTCCTGGAATGGTTTGGACCGATGAGGCCTTGTATCAATTAAACCGGCTTCCCCCGTACTTGGCCCCTTTGGTTCGTGATGAAGTCGAGACCTTTGCCAACGCGCAGCGACAACGGGTTCTGACGTTTTCACGTGTGGGTGTCGCCCGCAATAAGGGTATTGTGGAGTGGAGTCCAGACGCGGAGCGTCGTTTGGGTAATGTGCCGTCTGGAATCCGGGCGATGGCCAAGACTGAGTTGGAGCGGACCGCGTTGGATCGGGGTATGTCCGAAGTGACAGTTGCACTGATGGAAGAAGTCAAAACCCGATATTTTGGAATGGCGGCAGGGCGCTCATGAGGCTGCCTTGTAACGCATTCACCAGAAAAGTCGAAATCCGGAAAACCCTTCGAAGCGAATAACGGTATGTTGCATCGACTTTCCCTACGTGTCCTTCCACAGTTGAATGCCTTAGTGACGGATCCACCTGTCCGTAAACGAAAACGGTTGGTTATGCTGGTTCCCGGTCTGGTGGCTTTTGGGATTTACCGTCTTCTTAAGCAGGTCTTGCCGCTTTCGGAGCCTTTGGTGCTACTTGGTTTTAGTGGGTGCATTTCTATGCTTGCGGCAATCTGGGCCTATCGGCAAGGCCGGGGGGGCACGCTTCAGGAATCCTTGCGTCAGGATGGTACTCAGCGATGGGTGTGGTTGGTGGGATGGATCGGCCTGGTCTATAGTATTCAATTATCTCTCCTGGTTCTGGCGATTCTTCAAGTATTTGTGGGGTACGATTTTTTACTCCACCCTGAAGGTCCGGCCATGATGGCGATTATTATTTCATGTACATCCGTGACTCGGGATGCCTTTGAAATCGGTCATGTGCAACGATTGATGCATCAAGGCGTTGTGGTGCCAACATTTCCTGATGGAGAGGCATTAAGAAAATGGATTCCCCTGGAGATAGGCGCGGTTTTGAAATGGGGAGCATTGGCCACCATCATGGGGATAGTCGGATCGTGGCTTCTGTTCCGTATAGGGTCCATCGAACTTCAGCCCATGGTTCAATCATTACTCGTCCCGGTTATTGTCGCTTCCATCGGGTTGATGGCGTTTTTCGCTGGGGAAACGCTCTATGCTCAAGATCAAAAAGAACGTAGGCCAAAAACCTGGCTGTCATCTCTTTGGTTTTGGGTGTGGCCCAGTTTGACCTTTTCTGCCACCTATTTTCTTGTGCTCATGGGGATGACCGCCTTTGTGTTCCGGGTCGAGGAAGTGTCTCAGTTGGGGTTTGTCGCGATGGCGGCCTGCACCGCGCTGTTGTTGACTGTATATACTCTCTTTCTGGGCTGGCGAAAATCCTATGAAGAACGTCTGGTAACGATTCCTGAATCCTTACAAAGCTGTCCCTTTGTGATGGGGATTCTTCAAAAATCAAAGGCCGCCGAGTCTCTTCCTTCCCTTGCTGATGCTAAAATCGGGCATGGCAATTTGGTGAATTAACTTGATACAAATTGTAAAGCCATTATTGGGCTTTCTGGTCGTCTTTCTGCTGCAGACGGGAATGGCGTTGGGCGCGGATCCCAAGTCCTTACCGTCAAATGATGGACAGCCAACTCAGGATATTTTCTACCAAACTCAGGGGTCTATTGAGGGTCCAGCTGCGGTAGAAATTATTCAGACCTACTCTTCCTACCCTCTTGTGAATAACCGGCTGATCGTCTGGTTTGTGACCCAGCAACATACTTATTTTGGCGGTTTTGTGTTAGCCCTTCCCTTGTTTAGTCTTTTACTGGAGTTTTTGGGATTCACGCGCAAGCATCAGGCTTCCCAACAGAAGTTCGACGGGTTGGCCCGTGATATTTTACGTGTGGCGTTGTTGTCGATGTCCATTACGGCCTTGTTAGGCTCTCTCATGCTTGTGACCTTTGTCACTCTATATCCTGGGTTTATGAGCTATATGGGGGCGACCTTTAAGCCGGTGATGCCGGTGTATGCCACGGTGTTTGTGAGTGAAGCCTTTCTGTTGACGCTTTATTATTACACCTGGAATTTCCTGAAAACCCCGGCGACGAAGTGGGTGCATATGACGCTTGGTATTCTTTCAAACGGAACCGGAGTGATTTTGTTGTTGTTAGCCAATTCATGGGCTTCTTTTATGATGGCCCCGTCTGGGGTCGATGCCCAAGGCCATTTTTTAGGCAATGTGTGGCATCTTCTGCACTCTCCTTTGTGGAATCCACTGAACGCTCATCGCTTTTTGGCAGATATTATGTCGGGTGGAGCCGTGGTTGTCGCCTATGCAGCGTACCGGTTTTTCATGGCAAAAACTTCAGAAGACCGGGCGTATTATGATTGGGTAGGGCATGTGTTTATTGTGGTCATGGTCTGTGCGCTTCTCCCCATGCCACTTGCCGGATATTGGCTGATGCGGGCGGTGTTTGAGTTCAGACAGCATATGGGCATTACGATGATGGGAGGGATGTTGTCGTGGCTGTTTGTGCTCCAAGCCATTATGGTCGGGGTGTTGTTTTTAGGAATTAATTATTACATCTGGCAATCCTTGGCCCGTCTTCAAGGAGGCGAACGCTATCATCCGTATTTTAAAGCCATCCTATTTGCCTTGATGGTCTGTTTTCTCGTGTGGTTTACGCCGCACACCATTGCCATGAGTGCCAGTGAGATGAAAGCCATGGGTGCTGCGCAACATCCGGTCATTGGTCAATTCGGTGTGATGTCCGCCAAGAACGGCGCGATTAACGTGATGATCTGTTTGACTGCTCTGAGCTATATTTTGTATCGGCGTGCCAATCGGGTGGTGACCGTACAGTGGGCATCAGCGGGGAATGCATTACTCCTGTTATTGTTTTTCATGGGCATTGCCAATATTGTGTGGTTGGCTATTTATGGATTCTATATACCGGCGAATGTGCGAGTCGGGCTTTCTACCCCTCAAGGGATGACGACAGCTACCGTGGTCGTGGGGGGCTTATTGCTCAATCGGTTGTTGTTGCGAGGCGCTGAAATGACCGGGCCTGTTCAGTGGGGACGAATTACTCCGCGCGGGATAGTCGCGTTGTTTGTCGTGGCTGCCGCGTTTTCATGGGTGATGGGGTTGATGGGGTATATTCGATCTGCTGGTCGATTGGAATGGCATATCTCTGAATTAATGCCGGATCGTTCCTCGTGGGCATTTACCCCTTCATTGGGATTTGCTGCGAAGATGGTCACCGTTAATATGATCGTATTCTGGTTATCGGTCTTTTTCGTATTTTGGCTCAGCCGATGGGATCAACGAGTGGTGGAGAGGCGAACGGCTGGATTGGCGCGGCCTTCTCCGGTGGTTCAGGTGCTTTCAGAAGAGGAATCAACGTAATGGCATTGTATCGTAGACAACAAAATAGAGTAGCGGGTGCCTGGCCAAACAGCCTGGCAACATTTTCGGCATGTCTGCTACTGGGCATCTTCATGATTGGGAGTCGTCCTGTTTCTGCGCAAGATGTGCCGGGCCGGGGTCCATCAGATGGCCTGATGGTTTTGGAAAATTTTGAGCATCCTGATGAAAAAGGATTTCCTCAGGGATGGGAGGCGCAACGGAGCACGGTCACAGCCCATGAAACCTACACGATTCATAAGGAGGAAGGGATTGCTTTTTTGTCCGCCAAGAGCGCCAACCAACGGGTCTATACCAAGAATATTCAGTGGGATCCGAAGAAGCACCCTGTCTTGATTTGGCGTTGGCGGATAAAGACCGTTCCCGATAGTGCTGATTTTATTGCTGCAATTTATCCTTCGTTAGATGTGGATCTGATGTTTATTCCCGTGAATACCAAATACGTGTGGAGCGCGACGCTACCGGTGGGGTCGGTCAAAGAGGGCGGCATGTTTAGCTCAACCGAAATTGTTATTCGCAGTGGGACGCAGCCCCTCGGAGAGTGGGTGGAAGAGCGTGTCAACGTGTATGAGGATTTTCTTAAGATTCATGACCATGAGCCGGCGGCCCAAGCCTGGGGCATATCTTTATTAGGAGGGCCAGGTGTGGAAGTCGATTTTGGTTCCCTTCAGGTTCAGGCTGAATGATTCCGTGTTCAATCGGGTCGTTGATGAGGAGTCATTGTGACCACATCAAAAGTTTTTGATGTCATCTTGGGCATCCTAGGATTAGGCACCGTGGGCTTTCTGATCGGGGTGTTTATGGGAGAGGGGTGGCTTCCTGTCACCTTGGCTTTAGGAACGCTTCTGGGTGCGGGGGTAGGTTTTTTAGGCGGACGAGGGTTTTTTTTGAGCATTTTTATCGGCACCATCTTGGGCGGATTGTTGGCCTTGGGGTTGGGTGGAACTGAGGCGGTGACCGTTGGTGCCGCGTCTGGTGCCGCGATGGGTGGATTCTTGGGAATTTGGATTTCAATGCTCTTGGAAACGTGGCAACAACGGAAGCAGCCTCCTTCTGAACCGGCGGTGGAAGCCCCTGGCAACAACTCTCGGGCGTAATCAATCTGGAGCATGGTGATGGATGGATCGAAGCGAGGGATAAGGTAGGCATGGAAAATCGAGGTGTCTTGATTGGAGCCATTCTGTTTGTCTTCGGCTCGTTTATTATGATGATCGTGATGCTGTTGTATGAGACCTATAAAGGGAAAAAAGAGTTGGAAGCCTTATCGGCTGGCCAACCTGCAAAAGTCCGTGTGCTGCAGCCGATGCCCACGCAGGATTTTTCTATGTATAAAACACTGATCGGCGATGATAATCGGAAAATGGTGGAAATTCCTGAAGGGCCATTTACGATGGGGATTGGAGATGGGGACCCCGATGAGGGGCCTCCGCATCCGGTGTACCTCAAAACCTTTTACATCGATCTCAAAGAAGTGACACAGGCGGACTATGAGCGTTATCTCAGCATGACGAAACGGGATAGGCCTAAAGTTCCGGTCTTTGAAGATGATGTTGCCAAGTTAGTCGGTCAGGATTATCCGGTTATTGCGGTGACGTGGAATGATGCGTTTGGGTATTGTCGGTGGGCGGGCAAGCGGTTGCCTACCGAAGCAGAGTGGGAAAAATCTGCACGTGGAGAAGGGAAGCGGCGGTATCCTTGGGGTGATAAGTTTGACTATCAATTTGCCAATGTAGACGGGGAGGAAGATGGCTTTCGGTATTTAGCCCCCGTGGGATCATTTGAAGTGGGGAGAAGTCCGTTCGGGTTATATGATGCAACCGGCAATGTGGCTGAGTGGGTCATGGATAATTATTCCGCTGAATACTATCAACAAGCGCCGTATCGTGATCCCCCTGGTCCGAAAGACGATGATGTGTATAAAGTTATTCGTGGAGGGTCATGGCGGGAGTCTCGTCTAGGTGCCAGGGTCACCAAGCGTTTTTCAGCGAAGATGTGGAGGACCGATGCGAGCGTCGGCTTCCGGTGCGCAAAGGATCCTCCGGCTGAGATTCCTCAGTCCTCGTAGGCGATAACCAGACGCCTTGCCAGTGAGAGCGCCCATGCTTTCTCCGTATAGGAAGGAATGAAGGTTCAGAGATAGGAAACATGGAAAGTCGCTTTAAACTGATTTTTCTGGTTGCGGTCTTGTTCATGACCGGCCTGCCGGTGTTGGGAATTTTGAGAGGAACCGACCCGCCCCCGACTCTTCCGGAGGAAAAACCTCAAGCACTGCCTCCTTCCTCATTATTGGAGCCGTCAAGAAACAGCGAGTCGCAAGGGCCTGGGATCAGGGAAGAGATGGTTGAAGTTCCTGCAGGGGAATTTATTCTTGGTAGCGATCAAGGTGGATTCAATGAAAAGCCCGCTCATGCGGCTTATCTAGGGACGTATTGGATCGATCGGTATGAAGTCACCTACCAGCAGTATATGGAATTTGTTGAGGCAACCGGGCATCGTCAGCCTGGCCCGCCCTCTCGGTATGCCAGGAAACTCGAAGCGCTACGAGGGCTTCATCAGCCGGTCACCTATGTGTCATGGAGCGATGCGAATGAATATTGTCGATGGAATGGCAAGCGTCTTCCTACCGAAAAAGAATGGGAAAAAGCCATGCGAGGGACGGATGGGCGCACCTGGCCGTGGGGAGAGGGCCTGGCAGGCCATCCGGCCAATTTCGCGGGAGAGGCTGACGGTTTTTTGGTGACAGCTCCTGTTGGATCATTTCAACTTGACCAAAGTGTGTTTGGTGTATATGACGGTGCGGGTAACGTCATGGAATGGACGGATGATTGGTATGTTGAGGATCTGTACAGTCAAGAAAAAACAATTTCGAAGGCGAGTGATCATCCCCCCTCAACATATAAAACGATGAGGGGCAGCGGGTATACGAGCCAGGGTGTTGATCTTCGAATCACCAATAGAAGTTTTATGGTGCCGGACTTTCGGGATGAGACAATTGGTTTTAGGTGTGCCCGTTCAAATTAAGCCAAAAAATCCGAGATTTTTTGTGGGAAATGCAGAGGCAAAAATTAAAGAAAATCAAAATAGTAGAGGATGAGAAAGACCGCCAAGAGAATATTGACAACCATTCCGGCCAAAACTATAATGTCGAACACTTTTGCATTTGTACGCATGAGAAATCCCTCTTTTTACATAATCAATGAACGTCTGAATACCACGAAAAAATAGATTCTGTCAATAAAGTTAATTAGGGTAAATTATCTAAATTAAACTAAGGATTAAGCGGAGGGAGGGTTTGAGATGGCTGATTCGACGACGGTCGTGCGAGAGTCAACGGAATTAGAGGTCAAAATAGGCAAAGCCATATTTTATCTGACCTGCGCAGTGAGTATGTGGTTTTTCTATTGGTTTGCGGGCATTCAGTGCCCCTGCTGATTGGCATGACTTCCAAAAAGACAATCTTTTATTTAATACTTTTAGACCCAAGGAGGAGCGCATGCAGACGATTCTGTATGTCATAGTTTCACTAGTTATCTGTTTTGTGTATTTCCAAACATTGGATTATATCTTAATGGATGCCCAGGGCCTCGATTATTTCTATATGTTCCGTTAAGAGGTTAAAGGTTGATGAATTTTTGTTCGACGATTTTAATGGAAAATTAATGGTTATAAACACAACACGTTTTCAAAGGAGGTAGGTCAATGGGTCGCCTGTTCATTCAAATGACCCGGGGGAAGAAAAAGTTGTTTGCCGCAATGGCCTTGATGGTGATGGGTGGGCTGCTTTTGCTGCCCATATTCCTGTCTGTGACGGCTGTGGCGAGTGGGGGAGGGGCTCCAGCCGGTGGACCTCCTGCTGACGTGGTTGCCGCACAAAAGGAGGGAGCAGAGGGTGAGGAGAAAAAAGTTGAAATGGGTCGTGATGTCTATTACAAGACTGAAGGGCCTGCCATTGGAATGCCAGCACCCATAACGGCCGACAACGAAACTTTTTATCCTCGGTACAACTTCGAAAGTCGTGTCCTCCTTTGGGTGGCTAATCAGCAGCATTTGTACTATGGGAGTTTCGTGTTGGCCGTGCCAATCTTCTGCATGTGTATTGAGTTCGCCGGGATGGTCAGCAAGGATAAAGCGATGGCCAAAAAATATGATCAATTGGCTTACGACTTTATCAAGATTAGTTTGACCGCGTATTCACTTACGGCCATTTTGGGTGGAATTCTCATTTTCACCTTTCTGACACTCTACCCCGCATTCTTCGGTTATCTCTCCGGTATTTTCCGTCCCGTCATGCATATTTATGCTCTTATGTTCGTGGCGGAGAGTGGAACGCTCTACATCTATTATTATGGATGGGACAAAATGAGGGAAGGGGTCATGAAGTGGGTCCATCTCAGTATGTCCGTAATCCTCAATGTGATTGGGACTGTCCTGATGTTTCTCGCTAATTCATGGATCGGCTTTATGATGTCGCCAGCCGGTGTAGATGAGCAAGGACGATATCTCGGAAATATCTGGCATGTGTTGCATACGGCGCTTTGGAATCCATTGAATGTCCACAGAATTTTGGGAAATATGGCTTTCGGTGGTGGTGTGGTGGCTGCTTATGCCGCATACCGATTCCTTTCCTCAAAAACGGACGAAGAGCGGGCCCACTATGACTGGATGGGCTACATCGCCATGAGTCTGGGTGTGGCATTTCTGATTCCCCTTCCATTTGCGGGATATTGGCTCATGCGTGAGGTATACGCGTACAGACAGCAGATGGGGATTACATTGATGGGTGGTCTGTTGGCGTGGTTATTTATTATTCAGGCCACAATGATTGGGATTCTATTCCTGACCACAAATTACTACCTGTGGCAAGCCCTTGGGCGAATGACGGGTGGGGAGAGATTCCAAAAATACATAAAATATTTGGTGTTCATTTTGGTTTGCGGTTTGTTGGTTTTTATTACCCCGCATACCATTGTGATGACCCCAGCTGAATTGAAAGCCATGGGTGGTCAGCAGCACCCGGTTTTGGGGAATTATGGTGTGATGTCGGCCAAGAATGGCGGCATTAACGCCATTATTATGACAACTATTTTAAGCTTTATTTGGTACCAGCGCGGGAATCGGGTGCCAACCGTTAGTTGGGCAAAATTCGGGAATATTTTTATGGGATGTTTCTTTGTCATAGGCCAATTAAATAATATCTGGTTGGCCTGCTACGGGTATTTCATCCCAGCGAATGTCCGTATCGGATTATCGGTTCCGCAGGTGGCAGGCACCTTGTCCTGCCTTCTTTTGATGACTCCGCTAAATTTAGCAATGTTAAAAGGGGCGAGACCGCTAGGACCAATTCAATGGGGTAAAATTGCCCCTCGTTCACAATATGCATTAATTATGTTGGCAACAGCATTCACGTGGATGATGGGTTTAATGGGTTATATCAGGTCTTCAGTGAGGTTGTTCTGGCATGTAAACGAGGTCATGCGGGATAATTCACCCTGGGCGTATACCCACACAATTGGATTCGCGGCAAACGTCATTTCTTTTAACGTACTGTTTTTCTGGATAAGCATTATGTTTGTGTTTTGGTTGGGAACCCTTGGCGCCAAGAAAGTGCCGGTTCCATCAACAGCAGGGCAGCCAGTTCCGTCTCCTCAGCCTGCAACTGGTCATTAAACTAGGAAGACAATTACAAACAATCATGGGGCTGCGGTGGGCAGCCCCTCATGTGGAGGATTGAACTGTGGTTGAGTTAATGGGACGGGCAATAGGAATGGGATGGCCGGTATTGCTAATGCTGGTTGGGCTATTATTGTATTTTCAAGCCTCTATTTCTGATCCGGTAAAAAAGAAACGTGCGAGTTTTCAGACATTAATCGGAATTCTTTGTGCGTTCTTAGCGTTTATGGCTATTTCAAATTACGCCCATAATTTTCATGGGGAAAGCCGATTGCTGCCGGTTTCTCTGGTGATGATCACCGTAATGTCTTTCATTATGGGGCTCTATTTCCCGAACATTAGCGCCCTCATGAAGATTGGGGGGTTCATGTTTTTTGTGGCAGCCGCACTTTCCGGATATGGAAATTGGTTGCCGCAGGTTGAGGGAGGATTTCCCCCTCCAGTCGTGAAGTTGGATTTTCAAAGTATGTCAGCCCAGCAGTTAGGTGATGAGGGAGAAAAAATTATTTTCGGAGGAATTGGGCAAAGTAAAACTCAGGGAGCCATTGGGAAGGGGCAATGCCCGTTATGCCATGGATTCCAGCAAGGGTTTTTAAGTGAACGGGCGCCGAATCTCTATGGCATTCCTGACAGGTCGCCAGAGCGATTGAAGGAGCCGAATTATCATATGAATGATGCAGCAGCCCGTCCCTCTGAGCAAAAGGAAGCATTTGCAGGTTCTGGGACTGCCACAAACGGCCAAGAATATATCGCTGAATCACATTCATGCCCAAGTTGTTATGTGGTGCCAGGGTTTGGCGTTAAGGGTTCGAACGATACGGTAAGCCCCATGCCTAAAATTCATAAACCACCAATATCATTGACATTGGGTGAATTGGCTGCTGTGGATACCTGGATGTATACAAGGGAAGGTAAGGAAGCCCCAACATATGATGAAATAGTGGCTTCCTATGAAAAGTTTATTCCGGAAGCAGATCGTCCGGCTGAAGGTGGAGAAGAAGAGAAGGGCGGTGCAGGGGGAAATATTTTGGCGGACGGGAGCGAGCCACATGATAAGCTCTTTATGAAGGCCGGATGTCCCGCCTGTCATACTATCCCTGGGATTGAAGGGGCTACTGGAAAAGTTGGGCCACTCCTCATGGAGGGATCGAATGCTCCGGAGCGCATAAAAGATCCAAATTATAAGGGTAAAGCTAAATCGCCAAAGGAATACATCACGGAATCGATTTTAAATCCAAGTGCATATGTGGTAAAGGACTTCCCGGATAATCAAATGCCAAAAGATTTTGGCGTAAGATTGACCGGAGGGGCCCTGAATAAAATCGTGGACTACCTGGCGCAATTAAAAGAAGGCCAGCCTTTACCTCCAAAAGAATAAGGAAAATCAAAAATTAAGGGTTAACCCTTTATAAGGAGTAAAGAAGAATGACGTGGCTAAAACTAGTCGAAGGCTACATGCCGATGCAGATGATATCCGAATTGGCCATCTGCATATTGGTCTTCTCCATTATTAATTACTCGCTCAAAAAGGCGGGAATGGGTTTGCCGAAATTTTGGGCCGGTATTTTTGTCTGGGCGTTTGTTAATTTGTTCTATCTGAAGTATCGAATTTATCCACCCATTCCATTTAGCGTGCGGGCCATTTATGGCACTGTCTCGGCTTGCGGTATTTTTATGTGGGTCTCAGGTTCTCAGCCGGAGTGGGAAGAATTCAAGCGCCCCATCATTAACGTGTTGGATGCTAAGACGGGATTCACTAAGGCCTTGCGAATGGCCCTGTTGATCCTATTGCCGATCGGTCTATGGGGATTCGCCTACAATTCATTCCTGCCAAGTTTTGATGAACCGATTGAATTGCGGACGGTGCATCCTGCCCCACCAGCAACCACGAAAGTTCACGGCAAAACCTATGTATTGCAGACCGCTGCTAACCCTTACCGGATTAATCCCGAGGGAAAATATGATCAGGCCTATAGCAATGCTCATATTGTGGACCAATCTATGGGTCGTTTAATGAAAGATGTGAAAAGCGCGGAAGATAATCCCTGGGATCCAAATGCCAAGGGTTATATCAAGCATGTACGGGAAGGTGGAGAGATATTTTTTCAAAATTGCCACTTCTGTCATGGGGATAATTTAAATGGCCGTGGCCTCTGGGCCTTTGCCTTCAATCCCATTCCTGCAAATTTTACAGATGCGGGAACTATTGCTCAGCTACAGGAAACATTCGTGTTCTGGCGGGTAGCTAAAGGGGGAATCGGGCTCCCTGGAGAAGGTTTCCCCTGGGCGTCGGTCATGCCTCCCTGGGAACAGCATTTATCGGTAGATGAAATTTGGAAAGTCATCATGTTTGAATACTGGCACACCGGGTATTACCCGCGGACCTGGGAATAGGGAGGACGCGGATATGCATGAAATTCAATCTGATACTGGAAATTTTGAAAAGAGGATGGTTATGAACGAAAAGAAACCGGCCGAATACGGTAGGCATGGGCTCGGCGCCTGGCTCCTCAGTTTAAGCCTCTTGATTGGTGGAATGGGTGTGGCTACCACTTCCCAAGCTGAGATGGCAGAAGGGTTTGCCGAAGGAAGTCGCCCGGCTCCACCATCTGCTGAACAGGTTGAAGCAGGAAAGCGGGTATATTTTACAAAATGTGTCTGGTGCCATGGTGTGAACGGATCAGGGGATGGACCGGGAGCAGACCGTTTGTGGCCTCGCCCGCGTAATTTCAATGCGGGGACGTTTAAAATCCGTCATACAGCCAGCGGGGAATTACCGCTTATTGATGTGGACCTGTTCCAAACCGTGACTCATGGCTTGCCAGGTTCCGCTATGCCTTCCTGGGAAGGTATTTTGACCGAAGAGCAACGCAAGGATGTCTTGGCTTTTGTGACGACAGAATTGGTCAAGGATCGTAGTTGGCAGGATACGGAATTTGAAGAATTTCATGTTTTGCAACTTGAAAAAATTCAACCGGTTCCCCCTTCGGCGGAATCGGTTAAGCGTGGTTCAGAGTTGGTAAAAGAAATGAAATGTATTGAGTGCCACGGCCTGGAAGGTCGAGGAGATGGGAATGCTTTTAACCTTAAGGATGACTGGGGTTTTTCCATTCAACCGGCGGACTGGCACAAATGCTGGAATTTCAGGGGCAGTCGTCAGGATGCCTACAATGTTAAAAATATTTTTAGAACTTTCTCCACAGGAGTAAGTGGAACTCCGATGCCATCATTTGCCGACAACACCACAGTTGAAGATCGCTGGCATATTGCCAATTACGTGAATCATCTGTGTGAACGGGATAAGGACGTTGATATTGCCGGTGGAAACGTGACCGATGAGATCGCGAAATCTTTACTGGAAGCCAAGCCAAGGGGAATTGATCCTTTAACAGATAAACCAAAGATCAATTTCGTGGTTCCTTCAAAGTTTGTTGAGGGGGAACTCCCGGCTGATGAACATGACCCACGATGGAATCTTATCGAACGCCGGATCGTCGCCATGGGTGGGCAAATTACCCATAAGCCGCGCAACTTTGTTAACCGGATTGACGATGTCTGGGTTCAATCCCTTTATAATGAAACCCATATTGCGTTCATGTTCCGCTGGGATGATCGTACCAAGAGTGTGCAAAAAGACAGTGTTGACTGGGAACCCTATGAAGTTAATCTTGGAGATTATGGAATAGAAGAGCAGCCACCAGGAGGTTCAAAATTCGATGATGATCCGACTCACCCGGACTCGATTGCTGCTAAGCAAACGTCTTATCAAGTGTTTAATGACGGGATTGCTTTCCAATTCCCCATAAAATGGCAGGAATTACCAGCCCCACGGAAGCCACGTTATTTCTGGGGAGATGAGTCTTTCCCCGTTGATATCACAAAGTGGACGGCCGATGGCAACCTGAAGGCTTATCAAGGCACGGGTTGGGATATGGACTTTGAGGACCGTGATGATTTCACGGAACAGCTGAAAGTGGTGAAGGCTGAGTGGCAAAATGGCCGATGGACGGTGATCATTACTCGCCCGCTTAAGGGTGATTATGAAGAAGATACGTACATTGAGCTGGGTAAATATATTCCCATCAATTTCTTTGCCTGGGATGGACACAATGGGGATGTGGGACGAAAGATGGCGGTCTCTGCATTTTATTACCTTGTGTTGGAACCACCAATTCCTAAAGAAACGTATATCTATCCTACAGTGGCGGCCATTGGGTTGGTCATCGTGGAAGGGTGGATCTTGACCCGTCGTGCCAATCGGCGCAAAGGCAAATCCTTATAATGATGTAAAAATCGGAATCCTCCGAATTGCAAATCAAAGGGGGTGGGCAACCACCCCCTTTTTTTTTATGGCAACACTTCAAAAAATAAAAACAATTACCGGGGTGGTCTTAGGTGGTGGTCAAAGCCGGCGAATGGGGCAGGATAAACGAATTCTGGAATGGGAGGGGATGAAGTTCCTGGATAAAGTCTGTCTGACCATGGGTGAGTTATTCGACGAGGTGTTGCTGGTGACTGCCACGGAAGATTACGCTTGTGGCCATCTCCCTGTTCGATTAGTGACTGATGCTATTCCCCAAAAGGGATCTTTGGGTGGGTTGTTCACCGGGCTCAAGGAGGCCTCAGCCCCCTTTGTGTTTGTGGTGGCGTGTGATATGCCATTTTTAAATCCTTTGGCCATTTCACGGCTCTGCGCACTTCCCGAAGGCGATGTGGTCATGGTCAAACTTTCTACCGGGTTTCAGCCCCTTCATGGACGGTATTCCAAACGGTGCTATCCCGTCATGGAACAGATGATTCAGGAAGGAAACCTTCGGATTCAAAGTCTGGTCAATCATTCATCCCTCTCTGTCCAAATTATTGAGGAATCAATGTTCAAGGACATTGATCCGTATTGTTATTCTTTTTTGAATATAAATACCCCCTCTGATTTGGAATGTGCCCGAAAGGCCGCTTCCCGTTTGAAATAATATTCATGCCTGTTTCTGCTCCATTCTTGTTGGTTTTTCATCCGGGAGCTTTGGGTGACGGGTTGCTGGCCCTGCCTGCTCTTCGAGTTTTGCGGGCCAAGTTTCCTGGACATCGCATGATCTGGTTTGGCCATAAGGAGTTAGGCGATGTGTTTGTGGATGCCCGTGAGGTTCATCAGTCCTATTCTTTCGATAGCTTGAATTTTTTAGCGTATGAAGGAACTAAAGGTTTTTGCCAAGGGCTATTCTCATCGTTATTCAATCGTTGTGAAAGGGCTGTCGGATGGATGGAGGACTCAGATGGGATATGGCGAAGTTGGTTTAAAGCCGTTGGAATTAATAACCTTATTCTTCGCTCGCCTCATGATCCGTCTTTATTCCAGGATCATATGGCTGATCGTTATGTTGAGACACTCCAACCGTGGTTCAACACGCAACAGGCATTCAACCAATTAGAAAAGAATTTTCACGATGAGCGACTCCTGGTATTCCGCCAATCACCAATAATGGGGCAATCTTCTTCAACGGAGCGACTTATTATTCTTCATCCTGGAAGTGGAAGTATTCACAAATGTGCCCCTCCGGCTTTATGGGCGAATATGGTCAATGGTCTGATGGCTCAACCACATCGGAGAGTTTGCCTTGTGGGAGGACCCGCAGACACAGACTCTCTGCGAAAAGTACAAGGGTTGTTAAATGATCTTAACCTCACTATCTTTGAGGGATTGGATTTGCTTTCGGTAGGGCAACATCTGCAACAGGCCCACTTGTTTATTGGACATGATTCCGGGCTTTCACATTTGGCGACCTGTTTGGCTGTTCCCTCTATCTTGCTGTTCGGTCCCACCGATCCAGCCAAGTGGGCGCCACGGGGGAAATCTGTCGCGGTGCTGCGAAGTGCCTGTCATTGCGTGGGGAAGGAGTCCATTGAGCAATGTTTGGACAAACGTTGTTTTGGCATTCCCATGAATGAGGTCATGGTAAAAGCGGAAGAATTATTGTGTGGAATGAATACTTCCGTGCCCCGTGCGTCTTTAAGGGGTGTTGATGAATCTCCCCATGTGCCTTGCCTTGGCTAGAATGCTGTGTTACATTCGCCGCGGCTTTAAAAAACCCATATATTCTGCATAGATAGGATGATTTAGGGTGGAGGCACTTCTCCAGAATCAAGTTATTGAAGCAATATCCGTCGCCTTGGGCAAGGTGAAAGAATCTGGAGAACTGAGTATTGCCACGATTCCTAGCATTTTTGTGGAGCCTCCCAAACGACCGGAATGGGGAGACTTTTCTTCTAATGTTGCAATGACGTTGGCCTCACAAGTTCGGCAATCGCCTCTGAAGGTGGCCGGCGTTCTGGCAACAGGGCTTCGTGCGCAGTTTCCAGAATTGTTCGTTCGTGTTGATGTCGCCCCGCCGGGATTTTTGAACCTGACGCTCCATCCCATTCGGTGGATGCAGGTCTTACAGACTATCCAGGACAACGGATCTTCGTTTGGCGTCAGCTCCATTGGAAAAGGGAAGCGTATTTTACTGGAGTTCGTGAGTGCGAATCCTACCGGGCCGTTGCATGTGGGACATGGACGTGGGGCTGCACTGGGACAGGCCATCGCGACGCTCTTAGAAGCTGTGGGATTCACGGTCTCCCGCGAATATTACATTAATGATGCCGGTCGCCAATTGCAGTTATTGGGTCGTTCCGTCTACGCCCGCTATCGTGAGCATTGTGGAGAATCTTCAACGTTTCCCGAGGATGGGTATCATGGAGACTATATAAAAACTGTGGCTGAATCTGTTGCGAGGACTCATGGGCGTGCCTTACTGGATAGCCCATCCGATGTGGCCGAAACACGCTGCGCTCAATTGGCCAGCCAGATTCTCTTGGATCGTATCAAGGAGGATCTAGTCACATTTGGAGTAGATTTTGAAACGTGGTTTAGTGAGACATCCCTTCATAGCAAGGGGCTCATTCAACAGGCGTTGGACGAACTCCGGCAGAAGGGGCTTTTAACACAAGAGGAAGGAGCCTGGTGGTTTCGCTCCTCTCAATTTGGAGATGAAAAGGATCGCGTGGTTCAAAAACAGGATGGGAGCTACACCTATTTAGCTGCGGATATCGCCTACCATCGACAAAAATTGGAACGGGGCTTTGATACATTGATTAATATTTGGGGTGCCGACCACCATGGATATATCCCACGGATGGAGGCCACGGTTCAAGCGTTTGGCTATGCCAAGGAGACCTTGCGGATTGTTCTTGTGCAAATGGTCAGTCTGCTGCGCGGCGGGGAAAAAGTTGAGATGTCGAAGCGGGCCGGCGAGTTTGTGACCTTACGAGAGGTTCTCGAAGAGGTTGGTTCCGATGCCGCCAAGTTCTTCTTCTTAATGAGACGGGCTGATACACACTTGGATTTTGATTTGGAATTGGCCAAGCAACAGTCTTCGGACAATCCCGTCTATTATGTCCAGTATGCGCATGCCCGTTTGGCCAGCCTGTTTCGAGTGGCTCAGGAGCGGCAGGTGAACCTTCCGGCTATTCAGGATGTTGAGCAGACCTTGTTGGTACAGGATGAAGAATTAGGGCTTATCAAAACCCTGTCCCAGTATCCATTCGTTGTCGAAGTCAGTGCAACCGCCTTGGAGCCTCATCGATTAACGTTTTACCTCCAAGAGCTTGCTGCGCAATTGCATGCCTACTACAACAAAAACCGCGTTCTCCCATCTGTGGAATCTGTCGGCAAAACTGGGGATGCAGGCCGTAGCAATGAATTGGAGTCGAATGGGAAAGCTTCAGAATTGGAGCAGGAACACGCTTATGAATGTATCCAACCCGCTCTGACGGCAGCTCGTTTGGCGCTGCTTCGTCAGGTGCAGACGGTCATTTGCAATGGACTGACTCTCCTGGGAATTTCGGCGCCGGAGAAAATGTAAAGAACGTTAAGGCCCAATGGTAGCGTGTCACAATGTCTGAAGATCCATCTATCCCCCAGTCAGCCCCGAACCGTTTTGATGTCCTTCATGCTTCGCCATCGGCCTGCGCGCGGGTTGGACTGTTATCCACCTCCCATGGGGAGATTGAAACTCCGGCTTTTATGCCGGTTGGCTCGCAGGGGACGGTCAAGGGGTTGGATCCGAAAGAAGTCCGAGAATGCGGGTTTGATATGATTTTGGCCAATGCGTATCACCTGTTTCTACGACCTGGCCATGAACTGATTGAATCACATGGGGGGCTGCATGCCTTTATGCAATGGCCTGGGGCTATTTTGACCGATAGTGGCGGCTATCAGATGGTGAGCTTGGCAGATCTCTGTGAGGTGACGGAGGAGGGAGTCGGCTTTCGTTCTCATATCGATGGCGAGTGGCATTTACTCTCACCTGAAAAAAGCATCGCCATTCAAGTGGCTCTCGGATCGGATATCATGATGGTTCTCGACCATTGTCCTACCTTTCCCTGTACTGAACCACAAGCTCGTGAGGCCGTTCAGCGAACGACCAGGTGGGCCAAGCGATGTGCTGTGGTGTCGAGAAAAGCGCATCAGTGGCTTTTTGGGATTGTCCAGGGTGGGGTGTTTTCTCAGTTGAGAGAAGAGTCGACTCAAGAATTGGTCAACTTGAATATGGATGGATATGCTTTGGGTGGATTATCCCTGGGAGAAGAAAAGCCTGCGATGTTGAGCATGATTGAGACGGTAGTTGATCAGCTTCCATCTAGTCGTCCTCGCTATTTAATGGGGGTCGGGCTTCCTGAAGATATTGTGGAAGGGGTGGCCCGGGGCCTGGATTTATTTGACTGCGTGATACCGACCCGGCACGGACGAACCGGCTGGCTGTTTACCTCGACTGGGAAGGTGTTGATCAAACAGGCTCGCTATGCCCGGGATCCCAATCCTCTTGATGCCAAGTGCGAGTGCCCCGTGTGTCAACGGTTTTCCCGGGCCTATTTGAGGCACTTATTCTTGTCTCATGAAATGTTGGGTGTACGCCTGAATACGATACATAATCTCTGGTATTATGGCTCGCTCATGAAGGAGTTACGCCACGCGATCAGAGAAAATCAGTTCGAGGCCTATCGGAAAGAATTTTACCGTCGACGCGAATGTGATGCGAGTGAGTCGCTCATTCAGGAAGTGACGACCTGATTGAAACAATTTGGCAGATGCGTTTTAAAACTGAGGTACCTATGAATTTAGATTCTTACGCCTGGGCTCAAGCCGGGGGCTCCGGTCCCGATTCCTCGGCGGGGTTATTGTCGCTTATCCCCTTTCTGCTGATTTTTGTGGTGTTTTATTTTTTGCTCATTTTGCCGCAGCAGCGTCGGCAAAAAAAACAACGGGAATTGCTGGATGGCCTGAAAAAGGGCGATAAGGTGATTACATCGTCTGGAATTTGGGGGACGGTCACCAATTTGGATAAGGAGACGGCCACGCTACAAGTTGCGGACAATACAAAAATTCGGTTGCAACGTGATCATATCGCGAGCATCCGCACGACAAATGAATCATGATGTATCAAGGGGTTAATGAATGAAAAAGCTTCGTGGAAGGTTCCTTCTCCTTCTCCTGGTCACGGTGGTGTCTGTCATTCTGGCTCTTCCTTCGTTCCCAGGGCTGTACCAGTCGTTGCCCGATGGCGTGAAACGGGTGTTGAGCCATCGCGGACTTTCTTTGGGTCTAGACCTTCAGGGCGGAATCCATCTGGTGTTGGAAGTGGAAGAGGAGCGGGCGGTCGAGATTGCTGTTGATCGGACACGGAAGGCGGTAGACGATCTGCTGAAGGAAAAGGCGATGGCCGTTGATGGTGTCAGACGTGAGGGGGCGACCACGATTGCCATTACTCTTCAGAAGGAAGCTGATGGCGAAGAAGTTCGAAAGCTTCTTGATGAAGCTTTTCCGAATTTTGTGTCGCAACCTCCATCGGGGACTCGTTTGGTGTACGACCTCCGCTCTACCGAGGTGGAACGGGTTAAAACCTCAGCCATCAATCAGGCACTTGAGACACTCAGAAACCGTATTGATCAATTTGGCGTGGCTGAACCCCTGATTCAGCGGTTGGGGGTCAATCAAATTGCGATTCAATTGCCGGGGGTCAAAGACCCTCAACGAGCCAAAGATCTCATTCAAGAAACGGCATTGTTAGAATTTAAATTGTTGGAGGAGTCAAAGGTTGCGTTGGATTTGCCTCCACAAGTGGAAAAAGGCCAAGAAGAAAAAGTCCGGAAAGAGCTGGAAGGCAAAGTTCCTGAAGGAGCAGAAATCTTATTTGAGTCCGCGGTCTCCGAACCCGATGGGCGGGCCTATAGCATTCCGTATCTTGTGAAAATAGATTCGGCTCTCACCGGCGATGTGCTGCAAGATGCGCGCGTGACCATTGGGGATTTTAATGAGCCAATCGTCAGTATTACCTTTGACAGCAAAGGGGCACGGGAATTTGATTTGCTGACGGCTGCCAATATCGGCAAGCGGATGGCTGTGGTGTTGGATGGGAAGGTGTATTCTGCGCCGGTTATTCGAGATCGGATTAGCGGTGGCCGTGCGGTCATTGAAGGCACTTTTACCACGGCAGAGGCGAATGATCTGGCCGTGGTGCTCCGAGCGGGTGCGCTCCCGGCTCCTTTAAAAACTCTGCAGGACTTAACTGTTGGCCCTTCTCTCGGCCAGGATTCAATTGACAAGGGTTTACGAACGACCATCATCGCCGGGTCGCTGGTCTTGATCTTTATGATTGTGTATTACCGGCTCTCCGGCTTCATTGCCAATATGGCCGTCTTTCTCAATTTAATTTGTTTACTGGGAGCTTTATCCGGGCTTAATGCCACCTTAACCTTACCGGGTATTGCCGGAATTATTTTAACCATTGGCATGGGAGTCGATTCCAATGTGCTGATTTTCGAGCGAATCAGGGAGGAACTCCGCCAGGGGCGTCCGGTTCGTTTGGCAGTGGATAGTGGCTATGACAAAGCCTTCTTGACGATTGTGGATTCTCATGTCACCACCCTGATCACCGGGTTGGCGCTGTTTTTATTTGGAACCGGTCCCATTAAAGGGTTTGCGGTGACCTTGTGTTTGGGAATTGCCATTAATTTGTTTACCGCGTTAGTCGGGACCAAGGTGGTGTTTGATTTTATGAACCGCCGGAAATTGGACTCACTCAGTATCTAATGTGTTCTCTTTTGTGATTCGTTGTTGGCCAAGATGGCTCTCTTGGCTGTTTGAGAATTAGAAATGCGGTCTTTTCGAATACGGAGATTTCTTAATGCAGGCAGTCAGCGCACGTTCATGGGTATGAGTTATTCTTTGTGGAGGAGCACTGTTTGGCTATGATGGAAATTCTGGGGAAAACGGATATTGATTTTATGGGGAAACGGAATATTGCCTTGACGGTATCAGGGATTCTGGTTTTTGTAGGGATTGTGGCCATTGTGGGGATTCTGGTGGGATGGGCTAATTTAGGGATCGACTTTGCCGGAGGAACGGCGGTCCAGCTCAAGTTTGATAAGCCGCTATTAATTGCTGACGCCAGGAAGGCCTTAGATACCCATGGATTAGGAGCCGCAGAACTTCAGGAGTTTCCCCAGGATCAGAAGCTCTTGATTCGCGTGAAAACCGAAACTACCATCGAACAGGAAGTCAGTAAAAATATTATTCAGGCATTTCAAACGGAGTTTCCTGATCATGGGTTTGTCGTGGACTCCAGCACCTCTATCGGCCCCACGATCGGGAAAAAACTTCAGAAAGATGCCCTTATTGCGGTCGTCCTTTCCCTGGTAGGTATTATTCTTTATGTGGCCGTCCGATTTGAGTTTCGTTTTGGGGTAGCTGCGGCCATTGCGACGTTTCATGATGTCCTCGTGGTCTTGGGAATTTATTTTTTGTTGAATAAGGAAATTACCTTGTTGGTGGTCACAGCGCTCTTGACCCTGGCCGGCTATTCTTTGACTGATACGGTGATTGTGTTTGACCGGATTCGGGAAAATATCCGTCAGAGGAGGCGTGAAACTGTTACGACGATTATCAATAACGGGATTAATCAGGTATTAAGCCGGACGTTGATTACGACGCTGACAGTTGTTTTGGTGTTGGTGCCATTGACCATTTGGGGAGGAGAGGTGTTGCACGATTTTTCTTTGGCCTTACTGTTGGGGGTCATCGTTGGGACCTATTCCTCAATTTTTGTGGCCAGTCCGCTCCTCTTACTTTGGCCTGGTGCAGAGGGCAAACTATTAAGCCGAGGTAAATAGTACGCCCTGTTACCGTTTCTTGACATCGAGGAAAAAGGAGTACCAAAATGTAAATATACATTGGAGTTATGAGTTCTTTATGATTTTTGTGATGTTACCAAAGTGAAACGCTTTGGGTTTCCCCTCCAACTCAAGGGCAAGACAATTCTGGCTATGGTGCTGGTTGGTCTTCTGCCCCTTGTCCTTTCTCTCCTCCTCACATATTTCGAAGAAAAACGGGCTCTTAGGGAAGCTGCGGGTATTACCATGAAGGGGATTGCGGTGGAAGTGGCCCGTAAAGTGGAGACCCAGATTATTCGAGGGATCAATGAAGCTCAGCAGCTGGCCACCATTCCTTTTATTCGGAGTGCCGTCATCAACTCTAACCGGAGTTATACGGATAAAAACGCAGACGAAATTCAGGCCCTCATTCAGGAGTGGCAGGAAAACTGGCGATTACAATCCAGTCAGGATGAGTTCCCCGTCTTTATTAATAAATATGCTACTGACTATCTAATTCAATGGCATGCCATTCGGAAATCTGATTATCTCGCGATTGTCGTGGTGGATACGCAAGGAGCGTTGGTGTTGAGTTCCTTCCCACAAGTGAATTTCTTTCATGGAAACAGTCTCTGGTGGGAGGCGGTCGTCCAACGCCACGAGGCCCAGGCGTTTGTGAGCGATCTGTCGTTTAGTCCAGGGTTTGGGACACATGTACTGAATGTTGGTGTTCCTATTTGGGATGATCAACATAGGCAGGTGGTTGGAGCAATTAGTATTCTCCTGAGGCGGGACTCGTTGTTTCGTTCCCTTTCTGAGGTGGCTGCCGGCAAGACAGGTCATGCTATGTTAACCGCCTCCGATGGGATGCCGATCCTGTGTCCCGCCTTTTCTTTAGAAGAACATGTGATGCCTGCCAGTGTAGTCAGTGCGTTTCAACGCGGGGATGTTGGGTGGTTGGTTGCTGATCCAGATTCGCATGGTGCCAAGAATTCCATTGTCGGATATGCTCCTCTGCATTTGGGGGTCCCGCTTGCTCCTGAAAGTTTTGGGGGCAAGTCCTGGTATATGTTAGCCAGCCAAGATCCTGCCGAAACCTATGCTCCGCTCGATCAATTATTGACTAAGGTGGTCTCCTATGGAGTAGCGGTCTTTGTCATTTTGTGGGGAGCGGGAGTGGTGGTCGCAGGACGAATTGTGAGACCCATTCAGGCATTGTCTCAAGGGGTTGAGGAATTTGGGGGTGGAAACCTTGCGGGAAAAATCGCGATCCGTACCGGGGATGAAATTGAACGCTTGGCTGAGACGTTTAATGCCATGGCGGAGAATCTTCAGCGATCGTTTTCTGAATTGAATCAGACGGTCGATGAAATTGGGCGACTGGAGCAGAAATATCGGGATCTGATCGAAAATGCTCCGGAAATGATTCATCAATTGGATCCCTCAGGACGGTTTGTTCATGTCAATACGACTGAATTGCAGAAACTCGGGTATTCACTGGCCGACATGCTTGAGATGTCGCTGTGGGATATTGTTCCAGCTGAACAACAGGAAGTGGTGAAGGCGTATGTCCAGGGGTTGGCCTTGGGTGGGGCTCGCTCCATCGAAACGATCTTCCGGACAAAATCCCAAGAGGAGATGGATGTGGAAATTCATTCGACGACTCTGATGGATCCAGGAACCCATTCAGTGGTGTATTCAAGAGGATTTGTGAGGGATATGACTGAGCGAAAGGCTCTGCAGCGTGAAGTTGAACGATATACCACCCAACTGGAAGGGATTGTGGCGGAGCGGACGCAACAATTGTCCGACTCCGAGGCCGGATATAAGGCGTTGTTTAATTTGGCTGCGGATTCGATATTTGTCGTGGATCCGGGAGGGCGTATCTTGGATGTCAATGCTCGGGAACGGGATATTTTAGGGTATGTCCCTTCCGATTTGGAAGGCGATTCCTTCGTCAAGCTTGTTCCACCGGCCTTTCAGATCGTCAGCCAAAATTTGTTGGAACGAGTCAGCGGTGCGGAACCGAAGGTCCCAACAACAGAGATTGAGGTCTATGATAGACAGGGCACCATGAAGTTCATGGAGATGGACCTGGTTCGGATTGATATGGGCGAACGAGCCGCAATCATGGTCCAGCTCCGGGATATTACCGAACATAAAAAGCTTGAAGCCGAGCTTCAACGAAACAATGAAGCCCTGGAAGAAAAGGTTTATGAGCGTACTCGAGAAATTGAACAGGCGAAGCTGTATATTGAAAGTTTACTGGAGAATGCGAATGATGTGATTTATACCTTGGACGTCGATTTGCGGTTTACTTACGTGAATGGAAAAGTCGAGGCGTGGGGATATCGCAAAGAGGATTTGATTGGTAAGCCGTATCTGTCATTGTTGTCCAAGCGCTTTCGAGGACGTTATTTGAAAGAGACTTTAGATCTTGGGACGAAGCAAGTTTACGAAGTAGAGATGGTCAGTCGACTGGGGGAGTTGCGATCGGTACTCGTGAGTGTGGCTCCACTTTTCAATGATGAAGGAGTCCATAACGGCGTCTTGGGCATTGCCCGGGATATCACGGAACGCAAACACCTGGAGCAGCAAGTGCAGAATTCTGAACGGTTAGCGTCCATCGGTAAATTGGCAGCCGGGGTTGCCCATGAAATCAATAATCCTTTGGGGGGCATTTTGAATTGTCTGTACAATATTCGAAAGGGGACTTTGACGCCTGAGCGCTCTCAAGAATATTTACATTTTATGGAGGATGGACTTCGACGGGTTCAGCGAATTGTGCGCCAGCTCTTGGATTTTTCCCGACAACGCGAACCGGAATTAGCCTTAACAGATCTTCATCCAATTTTAGACCGTGTTTTGGTCTTGACCGAGCATGTGTTTTTGGCAAAACATGCGACCTTAAATAAGGACTACGATCAGACGCTTCCTCCGGTGATGGTCGATGCGCATATGATTGAGCAGGTGATGATGAACTTAATCCTGAACGCGGTTCAGTCACTCAAAGAAGGCGGGCAGGTGACTGTGCGCACTCGAAAACAGGAAGAAGGATGGGAGATTGAGGTTGAGGATACAGGCTGTGGAATCTCTTCAGAGATACGTCCTCACATTTTTGATCCTTTTTTTACGACCAAAGGGACGGGAGAGGGGACCGGGTTGGGATTGTCAGTGAGTTTGGGAATTGTGCAGCAGCACGGAGGTGAGATGTTGGTCGACAGTGAAGAGGGGAAAGGCACACGGTTTACGGTTCGCTTCCCATTGGCCCGATCTCGTGCGGGCACACCGGTGAAGGTGGGAACATGACTCGCGGCTCTGTTCTAATTATTGATGATGAGCCACTGATGCGCGTCTCCATGGTTGATGCGCTGAAAGCTGTCGGGTATGGCGTACAGGAAGCCAGTACAGGATTGGAAGGATTGGAACGGTTAGAGTCCTCCCGGTTTAATCTTGTGATTACCGATTTGCGATTGCCCGGCGTGGATGGGCTTCATATCGTGAAGCAGTGCAAGGAACTGTGGCCTGGCACAGAAGTGATTGTCATTACCGCTCATGGTTCTGTTGATACGGCTGTGGATGCGATGAAAAGTGGAGCCTACGACTACATTACTAAACCGTTTTCCATGGATGAGTTGTTGTTGAGTGTGGAACGGGTGTGCGCAGTGGTGGCCCTGCGTGAAGAGAATCGGGTGTTACGGGATGAATTGGAAAATAAATTTAGCTTTCAAGGGATTGTGGGGAAAAATGAGCGGATGCGGCAAGTGCTGGAGAAAATCAAGTTAGTCTCCGCAACCGACGCGACGGTCTTAGTGGTTGGCGAAAGTGGAACGGGAAAAGAGTTGATTGCCAATGCTATCCACGCGAATAGCGCTCGCCGAAATCATGCGTTGGTGAAGGTGAGCTGTGCAGCGCTTCCGGAAACTCTCTTGGAGGCCGAGTTGTTTGGGCACGAGAAAGGGGCCTTTACGGGGGCTCTTCGGCAACGGCGAGGTCGGTTCGAACTTGCTCATCAGGGGACCCTCTTCTTAGATGAAATCGGCGAAATTTCCCCGTTGGTGCAGATTAAATTGCTTCGTGTGTTACAGGAACGGCAATTTGAACGGGTCGGGGGTAATGATACGATTGAAGTCGATGTGCGATTGGTGTGCGCGACGCAGAAAGACTTAAGGAAAGAAGTTGAGCAGGGTCGATTCCGTGAAGATCTGTATTACCGATTGAATGTGGTTCCGGTTCAACTCCCCCCTCTTCGAGAACGTCGAGAAGATATCTTTATGATCGCCCAGCATTTTTTGCAAGCGATGGCGACTCGAAATCACCAAGAATCCAAGGTATTATCGCGGCAAGCTCGAGAAGTTTTATTGCAATATTCCTTTCCTGGGAACGTTCGGGAATTAGAAAATATCATTGAACGCGCATTGGCATTGGCACAAGAAACTCATGAAATACAGGTATGGGATCTATGTGGACAGAGTCGATGCCCTTATGCGGGAGGTGAGCCGCAAAAAGGATGCGGGTTTTGCGGGGATCTGGAAGGCAGGAGGGGAATTAAAAACGGGGCGATGGAAACATTAGCCGAAGCCCGAGAGCACTTTGAGCGAGGTCATATCCTTGAGATCCTCAATCGAACCGGGTGGAGTCGGATGACGGCCTCGAAGGTGTTAGGATTATCCAGAAAAGGGCTTTGGGAAAAATGTAAACGCTACGGTATCATTCGGGCAGGTGAAGACTCTGATTCGATGAAAAGCGATCAGGATGATGTTTGATAAGGGCTGCCCTGAGATAGCTAGTAAGAACTAGTAAGGTGCAAATGGATTACTCTCCGCCCTCCCAGAGGGTAATGATGCGGTCATTTCCGGCTGTAGCGAGGTATTTCCCATCCGATGAAAGGGCAATTCCCCTGACCGGCCCTTTGTGTGATCGAAGTGTTCGGAATTGACGGCCACTTTGAATGTCCCACATTTTGACTGTTCCATCATCGCTCGCGCTGATGAGGACCTGGCCGTCCTGTGTGACAAGAAGATTTCTCACCCATTCCGAATGACCTTTCAGTGTGCGGCGCTCTTCCAGTGTCGGCATGTCCCAGAATTTAATCGTGCAGTCCCGACTTCCGGATATCATGGTGGCCCCATCTGGAGTGAAGGTTAAGGCTCCAATCCAATATTCCATGGGTTTTTGAAATGTCCCTTGGTCGTCTACATAAAATCCACGATTTTCAGTCGATTCATCATCGGCATTGTCTCTCCAATGGCCGTTGTGCACGATTTTTTCTTCCCCACTTGGCAGAACCTCATAGAGTTTGATTTTCCCAATGTCGGTGCCCGCAATCAAGTGAATGCCATCAGGGGAAAATGCGGTGCAGACGCTCCAATTGTGGTCGTATTGGTCTTTACCAAGGAGTGTCATGAGTTCTGTGCCCGTAGTCACTTCCCAAATTTTTATATCCTTGTTTTGTCCCGCCCTGGCAAGCATGAGGCCGTCCGGGGAAAAGGAAATACTGCAAACAGCATGGTCATAGCGGGTAAAGAGTAATCGAAGGTTTTCGCCGGTTTGAGGATTCCATAATCGAATGGTCCGGTCTTCACTCGCAGAGGCTAATATCTGACCATCCGGGCTATACTTAATCTCCCGAATGACCTGTGTGTGTCCACGCAAGGAACGAAGAAGACGGCCGGTTTCAATATCCCAAATCCGAATAAAGCGATCGGTTCCTCCGCTTGCCAGTGTTAACCCGTCAGGGGAAAATGCCACAGACCAAATTTCTTGCGTGTGGCCACGGAAGGATTTCAGTTCTTTGGCCCCGCTCTTCCAGTAGGCCAATGAATCAATGATTGGTGTAGGTTGTGACTCAGGGTTTTGGATGAGTCCGGGATTGGAGCTTAGTGTGTCAGGACTTGTCGGGTGCGTCATGAAATTCCTCGCTTGGGAAACAGATTGATGGCAAAGAGATCGGTTGAGAGCTTTCTTGAGTCAATCTACTTGGGATTTTAGGATTCCCTTGCCAAAAGGGAAAACTCATTCCTATAATTCAAGCAGTTATGATACTAAACGTCGCTTTTCGAGGGAGTCAAGATACCTACTTCCCAAATTAAACGCGAATGAATTATTGCAGTGATCATTTCCCGAGAAATGAACGCAGTCTTGTGGTGATATTGCGGTAAACGGAGGTTTTGCTCATGGAAATTCGTTTTCAACCCGCCCTTCTTCAGGAAGTTATCGATTCATTTTCGGAGAAGACTGAACGTGAGGGTGATCCGACCTATTACAATGAGTTTCATGAGTTGGCAGATCCCATCTATGAGAAATTTTCCCTTGATGACCGAGATCCCGAGTTTAAGCGGCTCTACCAACATCTGTTTGCTAAATGGGGTTTTGCCGATATCCTCCGAGATGCCTTCGATGATTTCCCTGCCCTGCGCGATAAAACGGGGATTGTATTGGTGCGTGGTGTATTGAAGGAGGATCAGGAAGGAGTGGATGTTCTACGGAAATGGGGTGTGGTCGAAGAAAAGCTGGCACGTCAATTTGAAGAGGCAGGGAAAAAAGGGGTGGGGATTAAATTGATCCCTCGGCGCTTTTATGATCCAGCCATTACCCGCTACTTACGGCATGAGTTAACGCATATTTCTGACATGTTAGATGAGGCATTCGGATATGATCCTGATACAAAAGTGGGCTTAAATCCTGGCGAAGAACATTTGATTTTGAATCGTTACCGTGTGCTGTGGAACCTTCATGTTGATAGCCGGATTGCTCGATCAGGTAAGGAGCCGATGTTTTCCAGGGAATATCGTTTTCGGGAATTCCGTTCCTGGTATCGAAAAATTCCTCCTGGGCAGGTGGAATCAGTGTTTGAAGGGATCTGGCAGGCGGATTATTTGACTCATGCCGAATTGGTTGAAATGGCTTCGGATACGATTCGAGTCATTGAGAGGGCTGTGGAGGTGGAGGAAAGTGAAGTGCCTGATGTGCCTACTAAGCCTATGCTGCTTCCCGGGTTTCCCTGTCCCCTTTGTCGATTCCCAACTTACACTTGGGTGGAAAATATGGATGAGACTCTGGAAGGGTTTGTCTTGGATTTTATTCGTGAAAATCACCCGGGTTGGGATGTCGAGTATGGTGCCTGCGACAGATGCGTGGAAGTGTATAAACTTAGGGCCTCTGGAGTGGTGTAAAAAAAACGTGTGCTCTTTTTATTGAAATTTGTTTTTTATAGCCAATTGAAAGCATTTTGATGTCCGATTCCAATCTCTCTGATCAGTCTTCTCCCAATCCTTCATTAGGTCGTAGGACGTTTCTTCGGCATTCCGTAATTTCCATTGGGGCGACTGTCCAGGAATTTGTGAAGCATCGTGATGCTCCCTCGCAGACAAAACAGGAACAGCCAATTCCTGAAAGAACGGGATGGCTCCGTCCGCCTGGTGCGGTTGAGGAGGAGATGTTTTTGGAGCGTTGTACCGGGTGCGCTGATTGCGTGGAAGCTTGTCCTCATGATGCTATTCAGACCTTATTGAGTAACGATACTCCTGTGATATTTCCAGAAGAATCCCCCTGTCAGTTATGTGAAGATCTTCCTTGTATTGGGGCATGTGAAACAGATGCTCTTTTGCCTTTAGCGGGGCGTTTCCAGGTAAATATGGGAGTGGCGAAAGTTTGGCCAAAAATGTGTACGGCTGGGAATGGCTGTAATGCCTGTGTGTCGAAATGTCCAACGGAGGCTATTTCGATGGATTTCGGATTGTTTCGTATTGCTATAGATGACATGCTCTGTGTGGGTTGCGGGGTCTGTCAATATATTTGCCGAACGGTGAATGACCGGGCAGCTATACGGATTGTTCCCAGATAGGAAGGAGGGGTGTTTTACGCTTAGGGGTTAGTTAGTATGAGGGACGCAAGGATCTGAAGAATTTTTGTTTTGGGCCATTCAGGGCAAAATGGAAATGGGAATTTGGTTGTAAGTAGTGGCTTAAATAAGGATTTTTTATTATGGAGAGTATATATTTAAATGCAGAAAATTTATTGAGAGTGAAGGGGCATGAGTGATATTGAAGTCTTGACTTCATAGGCCTGTTGTCCTATTATCTGGTCCCCTTTCATGAATTCCAAATGGTCCTGGTTGATGCAGGTTATGGTAAATGTATTAAGATGAAAATGTTTTTAATAAAGTTTAGGTGAAATATGGCATCAGGAGTGAAAGAAGGGAAAAAGGCAGGAACTAAGATGGTCTCGAATCCCGCTGAAGGAAAGGCTGTGAAGATCTCCCCAAAAGATGCGCCTGCTGTTGATCGGGCGCTTTGTCGAAGTAAGCTTTATCTGTTGGTTTCTTGGGGTTATCTGTACCCTGAGGATGATGAGTTCTTGGATTACCTCCAGAGCGGGGAATTTGTCGAGGATGGCAAAACAGCCTTAGAAGGGTTAAAAAAGGAATTGCAAAGTATTGGTGGCCCAGAAGCACAAGAACGCCTTGATGCCTTGGCGGCCCATTTTGATGCAATCGAAGAATGGATATCCTCTGAAGGGGAAAATTGGAATATTCAAGATTTGAGGGATGAGCATCGACGTGTTTTCAGTAATGTAATTGCGCTGGACTGTCCGCCATATGAAACATTATTTGGAAATGATCATGTTTTTGGTCAGTCCTACGTAATGGGGGACATTGCCGGATTCTATAGTGCGTTTGGTCTTCAGCTTTCACCGGATATTCATGAGAGACTTGATCATTTGAGCGTTGAGTTAGAATTTATGCATTATTTGGCCTATAAAGAGTCATACGCCATTCTTCATGATGGGGCGGAAAAGCTTAAAACCGTAATTGAAGCGGAGAAGAAGTTTGTTAAAGAGCATATCGGTCGATGGGTACCTTTGTTTTCTGGAATGTTAAAAAGAAAAGCTGATTATGGATTTTATAAAATTTTAGCTGACTTTACGTCACAGTGGATGGCATTTGATATTGCTTTTTTGGGAGTTACTCCACAGCCTTATTCCGAGACTGATTACCGCCCTGCGACATACAACAATCCGGAAGGCCAAACATTTGAATGTGGAGCTCAGGATCAAGGAAACGAATTGAGCCTTCTCATGAGCGAAGTTGGGGCGGATGCTTTTTTAGATAAAGAAAGTGGAGCTTCAGGGCAATCTGGGAATGCTTAGTGGGTATCTTAGCTAGGATATGAGTTTTTGTAAGGTGACAGGTTTGAGGAGACAGGTAGTTAGCAGTCTTTTCGGTTTTAATCTTTTATCAAAGGAGGATGCGTCATTATGAGATTGGTGCAGACGCGTAACAAACGACTGGTGTTTGGCGTTCTTCTGTCTGTCCTGGTGGTATGTGTGGGTTTGACCATTGGGCAGATTCCGCTAGCCGTCTCGCAACCGGTAACGATTCCGGTTGGTAAAATTACTGGCCCAATCCCAATGGATGCGGCCAATCCCGTGTGGGAATCCGTGCCTGGTATCGTTGCTCCCTTAAGCGGACAGACGATTACTACTCCGATGCATCCTAACATCTCGGTAAAAACCGTGATGATCAAAATGGCAACCAATGGCCAAGAGATTGGCGTGTGGGCCAACTGGGGTGATCAAACATTGAATAACACAACCATTGGTCCGCAGGACTTCAGAGATCAAGTGGCTGTGCAATTCCCAGTACAAACTGCAGGCGCTCCTCCATTTCAATGTATGGGGCAGTCTGGGGGGACGGTTAACATTTGGCGGTGGAATGCGGAATGGCAAAAGGATCTTGGATCAGGGGTAGCAGGCATGTGGGATGTGGACAATCAATATCCTTCCATAGCCTGGGATTTCTACTATGAAGAGCCAGCTGGTGGTGTGACCTATCCCGATCGGATTGGCCGGAGCTTAGGGCCTTTTAACCCTGGCATTTGGTCAGGAAACATTATGTCAGATCCGAATCTTCGCCTTGGTTCAGTCGAAGATTTAAATGCCAATGGTTTTAGTACGTTGACCACCCAAGCATCCCAAGATGTGGTTGGGAATGGATTATGGGAACCTTATGGCTCTTTAAAGGGAGGCTGCTGCAGCGGACCCACGTGGCGAGTAGTAATGAAGCGGAGTCTTAAGACGCAGGACCCCAACGATGTCCAGTTTGCGGCAGGCTCAAGCTTCCCGGTTGCATTTGCAGTCTGGGATGGTTCCAACGTGGAACGGAATGGAATGAAGGGTATTTCGACTTGGTTCACGGCTCAAATGCCAGCAAACTAGGTTATATCCTTTTCTGAACAAAGTCGCCCCTTATTCAGGGGTCCGACTAAAGATAAAAGCCTCCGGTGATTGACTCCAGCGATGGGGAAAGTCGCCGGGGGCTTTTTTTTTAAAGGCATTAAATTATCAGGAAAAGGCTTAAAGGGAAATATGGGTTAAGAATTTATTTGTCAAAAGTTTTCTAAGATTTAGAGATTCATTGATCACGGATAAGGTAAATTGTTGCATTGAGAAGAATCCGACGTGTATAAATTTAGAATATACTTGACCGCCGTTTTTTATCATCCCTATTACCTTGGAGCTGCGTTGTGAAAATTTCTCTTTTATTTCCTCCAAGTTGGCATCCCTCTCAGCCATATCTGAGCATTCCCTGCCTTTCAGCGTTTCTCGAGAAATCTGGCATTTCCGTCCATCAGCAACGTGATTTGAATATTGAACTACTCGATAAGGTTTTGACCAAAAACTTCGGCTTAGATATTCATCAACGACTAGTTGATCTGGTTAAAAGGTTAGAGCAATCGGTGAATGGAGAAACAGGTCCAGGGAGTAAAGAGCATTACGCGCGTGCTGTCGAGTCACTCGACCGATTTCCCTATTTGATTGATGAGATTGAGCCAGCTAAAGCCTCGTTGCGTGGGGAGGAATTTTTTAATTTAGACCGGTACCGAGAATGTCTCTTTCTGATTGACCGGTGGCTGGAAGTCGCTTCCTCCTTATATTTTCCCACGAGAATGACTGTGGTGGATAATCAATTTACGTATTCTATTTATTCTTCACGAGAAATTCTCCAAGCCATTCATGATGAAACACAAAATCCCTATCTTGACCTTTACCGACAGTTTTTCCTTCCCTCATTTTCTCAAGATACTCCTGATTTTGTTGGGGTCTCCATCACCGCGACATCACAGATTATTCCCGGTTTAACTCTATGTAAGTTAATAAAAGAATTCCATCCCGACGTTCATGTGACGGTTGGTGGAAGTATTTTTACCAGATTGGTGGATAATCTCAGGCGATGTGATCGGCTATTTCAATTGACGGATGATTTTATTGTGTTTGAGGGTGAAACCGCACTGTTGGAAATGATTAATCAATTAGAAGGGAAAAAGGACTTCAGTAAAGTGCCTAATCTCATCTGGCGGCAAGATGGCAAGATTATCGTGAATCAACCGTTTTACTCTGAAAATTTAACGGAGCATCCTGCCCCAAATTACGATGGATTTCCTTTGGGTCAATATTTAGCACCTCATACAGTGTTACCCGTCCAGTTTTCCAGAGGGTGTTATTACAAAGACTGTGCCTTTTGCGCGTTGACCTTGGATCATCAGAATTTCCGTCAAAAAGATCCAATGAAAGTCGTTGATGAATTAGAGACGCTATCCCGAAAGTATGAAACACCCTATTTTTTCTTTACCGACGAATGCCTTGCCCTTTCGCCAACCAAACGGCTTTGCAAGGAACTGATTCGTCGAGGGTTGGATCTACAGTGGACTGCAGAGTTGCGATTTGAAAAGAATTTGTCTCGTGAGTTGTTAGCATCAATGCGGGAAGCAGGTTGCCAGAAGATTGTGTTTGGCTTGGAAACCTATAATGCCCGATTGATGGATTTTATGGTGAAGGGGATTACTCAAGAAAATGTCGATCGGATCTGTTCCGATTGCGTGGAAATTGGGATTGCGGTGCATTGCTATGTGATTGTCGGATTTCCTACTGAAACGGAAGAAGAAGCTCTGGAAACGATGAACTTTATTGTCAAGAACACCAAACTTCATAATTCATATGGTTTTTCCTGTCAACCCTGTCTGTTTGATCTGGAAAAGGAAGCTCCAATTATGAGTGACCCGGGGGGGTACGGGATTCAACGAATTATGCGTCCAGCTTCCGAGGATTTGAGTTTAGGATTCTTTTACGAAGTGAAATCAGGAATGACCCCAGAGCAGGCTGAAAAAGTGTATCAACATGTATATGAGAAGATTAGCGAAGTTGTGTGTGAATTACCGTTTAATTATTCCATGGCGGATGGACTGTTATATATTACGCGCCATAACAAGCAACTGGAAGCGCAACCCTCTAGTGTATAGGAAGGGCATTCTGGGAACCCAATGTCTCTTCCATCGCATCTCTCTCTCTATATCTGAAGGCTTGAATCATGCTTGCTGCTACTGAAAAAAGTGCCGAAAGGATAGACACCCCAGGACTCCTTTTTGAATGGGGTCTCAAAAGTTTGCTGTTCGCAGCTTTTTTTGAGTTAGTGTTGTATCGGTTGGTTTCACGGTTAGGTATGCACCTTGGAAAGTTAGCGGAAAAATATGAAGCGGTTCGAATCGGATTTCGGACACTGTCGTCATTGGGATTCGTGTTGTTGAACATGACTGCCATTCTGGTTTTTCTGATATTGGGGATTTTGCTCGTTCAAAAAATACGCACCAGACTATGGGTGGGCTCTTGGGATAAGGTGGTCATCCCCTTGGTGGCCTTGTTGGTGGCCTGTACAGTAGGCTATTTATTTTTCCCGCCGGTCATGTTGGGAACGATTATTTACAATATTTTGGCCTTTCTATTGCTCGTTGCCCTTTTGATGGAATACTGGGGAACCCATCGTTTATTCAGTCAACGGCTCATGGTGGGCAGCTTTTTCGTGGGGATTAGCGGGTGGCTGTACTATCAAACGATGTCCACGACCTATGGATGGCTCAATATTCTTGATGCGCCTCCTCTGGTGCATGAGGTCAACCGGTTAGGTGAGGCCTTAATGGTTCTCTCGAGTATCTTGGTGTTTTGGGCCTACGGGAGTACCTCGATTGTTACGAAAAACAAACAACAACGTCGGTGGGGTCTAACCTTGTTAATCAGTGGGGGTGGTGTCTTTCTCGCTCTTCTGTTTATGGATTATTTCCTTTCTCTCTGGAATCCTGAGGTGGCCAAGGAAGTAAGAAAGGCGGGGGAAGGGATAGGTTGGATTTTCCAAATGGGGATGGGCTATACCTTTTATCTTCCCTTTGCATTTTATGTTTTAGGCTTTACGTGTTGGGCTTATACCGTGATTAAGTTGGTCTTGATTGGCCGGATAGCTGGATATGGGCTTGGCCTCATGTTTATGGCAGGTTATGCGCTCCAATTATCGCATTTGACCTTGATGGTAGTGCTTGGGTTAATGTTATTAAACATTGATAAACGAGGGACTTTGGGAAAGCTTCGAAAGAAAATTCATGACGGGTTAGTCTATCAACCAATTCGTCCCGTTTACGGGCAAACACAGTAGGTAGGATACACGCAATGGAAGAACAAAGTGCTGGAAGCCAAATGATGGAATCGCAGGGCGCTGAAACGACCGCAGAAGAACGGCCATTAACCGTTGATGAGGAAATTGGAGAACTTGAAAAGTTATTGAGCGAAGAGCCTGACGACTTTCAAGCCCGGTGCCGTTTAGGAGAGCTTTATTTCAATAAGGGGCGGATGGATGAAGCGCTGGCTGAAGTGAAAAAGTCGATTGAGATGGCAGAAGGTATTCGGGTGGAAATGGATCGTTCGCTGGCAATGTATTACTCGAACCTTGGAACGATTTACGGGACCAAGGGGATGTTGGATGAAGCTACGGCCCAATTTAAACGGGCGCTGGAATTAAACCCCTATGATGTACTTGCCCTGTTTAATGTCGGGCGACTCTATAATGACAAAAATGAATTTCTTGAAGCCAAAGAATATTTCGAACGGCTGATCGAAATTTCACCTGAGGATCCGATAGCTTGGTATAATTTAGCGGGAGTGTACGAAAAGTTAGATGACCCCCAAGTATCGGATTTTAATACACTGGATATGGCCATGCAGGCCTATATGAAAGTTTTGCAGTTTGATCCGAATCATCTGGAGTCGAGTTTTAAGCTCATGGAAATTGCCTTAAATCTGAAGAAACCTGATATGGCTGTCAAGATCATGGAAGATGCCGTTGAAAATAATCCTGATGAACCATTGGCCTATTATAATCTGATTAATACATATGAAAAATGCAAGATGTTTGAGCAAGCGGAAGAGACCCGAAATCGTCTCAAGGACCGGTTTAGCAAGCGTTCACGGGAAACGGTAAAAAAGTAATACCCCAACAAGGAGAAGTACCATGTTTGGAAGCTTAGGTTTTACAGAATTAATTCTTATCCTGATGATTGTGCTGATTATCTTTGGAGCCGGAAAATTACCACAATTGGGGGAAGGAGTGGGAAAAGCTATTAAAGGGTTCAAGAAATCCGTCCAAGAAGCAGAAGCCTATGATGTAGATCCCCAAGCTCAAGCAGAAAATACGGCATCCGCTGCTCCGGTCAACGCTCCACCGCAAATTTCCCAACCTATGGGTACTGCCTCAGGGGGAACAGTTGGGCAAATTCAGCCGGAAGCGAATCCATCCGCTCAGGAGCATGTTGCTGCGCCATCAAAGGCTTAATCCTGCTTGAGCAAGTGAGGAGATCAAAGGCTGAGGAGGTAAGCTGTTCCCCGTTGTTATCTCAGATAAATACTGAAGGGTAAATTTCCTATGAGTATTGAGACCGCGTTAGAAGTTGGGGTCATTGACACCTTTGCTGGAAACGGAAAGTCCCGTAGTACGGGTGATGGCAAGCGAGCTGTGAAATCTGGGATTCCGCTGCCCAATCATCTTGCGGTTGATCGGGATGAGCGCTTTTTATACATTGCGGAATCCGGTTCTGACCGAATCAGGCGTGTGGATCTAGAGACGGGTCTCTTGCATAATTTTGCGGGTACCGGTGAGACTTGCTACAGCGGCGACTATGGTCCTTGTGGTGAGGCCGGGCTCTATCTTCCCTTAGATGTCTTGTGTGATTCACGAAACAATATTTACATCTGTGATTCCGGTAGTAATCGTATTCGAAGAATTGATGCTGAAACGGGAATCATCACAACCATAGTCGGGACGGGGCAATGGGGATTTAATGGGGATGGACCGGCGTTGGAGTGCAATTTAACCTATCCCGCGGCCATTGCATTAGACGATCAGGATAATCTTTACATTGCAGACACACAAGCTCATCGCATCCGTCATTATGACCCTAACACAGGAATGCTGACGACCATTGCCGGGTGTTGGACGGCAGAAGATGATGAGCGCGTGAGTCCTCTGACGGCGCAAAATCTTATTGTCCTTTCCGGTGATGCTATTGGAATTGATTTTAGTAACGACGAAGGTTTGCTGCGCCCGAGGTGTTCTGACGGGCTAGATCTGACATTGTATCTTGATGACGGAAAATCGGCTTTGGATTGCAGGTTGTATGATGTGGTCGATATTGATGTGGATCGGCAGGGGGATCTCTATATTACGGATAAAGGGACTAATCGAATCCGAAAAATAGACAGGAAAACGGGGATGATGTCCACGGTGGCTGGAGTCTGCCGGTATGGGTATGACGGTGATGGGAAATTGGCAGTGAAATCTATGCTTAATGTCCCGGAAAGTGCTGTGGTGGACTCAGAGGGGAATATATATATCTCTGATTCGATGAATCACCGGGTTAGAAAAGTGGATAGCAAAACTGGCATGATCACGACCATCGCCGGGAATGGGGATAGTGGCTATGACGATAAAAATATGGGTGGTTGTGGTGCCGCCCGCTTTGTGGCGAAAGAAGACGCTGGAATGTTAAAGCATGGGGATGGTCTACTCGCCACCGAGGCTATTGTGAATACCCCAGCCGGGTTGACCCTGGACTCTCAAGGAAATTTATACATTTGCGAGCGGAATGAAAATAAAATTCGTCGAGTAAAATTACGATAGGCCTAGCTGAAACAAATATAGTTCAGCCGTGTGTGGCTTTTATTCTAGGTATTGTTTCGGGAGTCCAACAGGGAGAGGGAGAGAGCTATTGGAACAGAATAGGTCTTAGCTCAAAACTCAGGATAGTGAGGACGGAAGTTTGAAACGGCTGTTGGAGATGAAACAAATATCTACGAAGTTTAATATTTTTGCTGTTCCAGGAGTGGTAGTCAAAAATTTTGGTCTTCAGCTTGTTCATTCTATCGTGTAATCCTCATCTCGGCTCTCTCTGAAATTGGAGAATTCGTCGTTGTCTTTTAAGATCTTCCTCAACCCCACACATGGGGGTTTCGGCCTGGTATACAATCAAATTTTCCCTGTGTGGATCCTTCCTTCCATTTGAAATGGTAGAATGCAAGTATCCGAATGCTTGAAACATGTTGCCAAAATAGTTGTCCGATCATCTGTCATCCATGAAACATGATTGATGCGAATCATGGTAATCCATAAAGGAATGGAATGTTGAGGAGGATACGAGCTGGAAAAAGGGTGGTGTTTTTGGGGCTTATGGTCTTAGCCCTGTTTTCGTGTCTCACGTGGTTGGGAGTCCCTCTTGTGAGTTCCCAGGGTATGGTTATTCGGGCTCATTTATTAGAAGGGGAGGTGCCTTCTCAACCTTCCGATCCTGCCTGGGAGACAGTTGCTCCTCTACCTGTTCCACTAAGCGGTCAAATCATTACCAGGCCCGTCTGGCCAGAACCCAGTGCGCGAGCCTTATCCATCCGGTCAATCCATAACGGGCAAGACATTGCCTTTTTGCTGGAATGGCAGGATGCCACTATCAATGAATCTTTGACCCCTGGGGTTTTCAGGGATGGGGTTGCAGTGGCCCTCCCTCTCGGGGATGCCCCGGCATTTTTTTGCATGGGACAACTCGATCATTATGTGAATATCTGGCATTGGAAAGCGGATTGGCAAAGTGACGTTGATCGGCGTGCCGAGCGGGCCAAA
>JAOUGQ010000338.1 GCA_029865515.1 Nitrospirota bacterium | reverse complement strand
AGGTGAGCACGAGTGTTGTGGAGGTATGGGCGAAGGAGGCAGGGAAGGTGAATGTATGGGAGAAGGGTGTCTGAAAGGCCACAAACAGGAATAGCGTGTGTCGGGACTGAAAACGATCAACGGATAGGAGCAAATGGAAAGAGAGGATCGTATTCACAGCTAGGCTCTAATCCAGTTGTCATTCTGAGTCCACAGCCAAGAATCTGAGTCCAAGGCGAACATCCCAAGGTTCAGCGAAATCTTTTGTGGGTCTTGTCCGGAGCTGGCCAAAGGGCTCAAAATAGCAGGGATGGGGAATACCCACTCTTCGGAGGCATTTCCGGTATGAGGTATTGAGAATTCATCCTTGCTTCTTATGCCCGATAATTTTTTATTGGGCATCCATTCTGGCTTGTTTCGGAGAGATTCCGCTAAACATTTGCGGGTGTGAGCAAAACAGAGGATCTGGAGAGCAAAGCATCCATCAAGCATTGGCTGACCGATGAATTTCAGATTTTTATACAGTAATCCGGCACTTCTTCTCGCTAGCATGGTTGCAGGAATGGCTTTGTCCGCAGGAGCTGCTTCACCTCCGGATCAAGGGGAAAAGATCGTCAAATCGGCCTGTGTGGGTTGTCATCGCATTAAAGGTGAACCGATGCCGCGCTCAACCAAGCAAGCGCCGGATTTGATCTGGGCGGGAAATAAATATCAACCAGCTTGGTTGGTGGCCTGGCTCGAAAACCCGAATGAACAGCTATATCCGGTTGGCTACGACTTCAATGTGAAACGAAAGGGACGGCATCTTTCACTCTCATCAAAAGAAGCGGAACAGGTTGCCGATTTTTTAAGCACCCTGAAAGATCGTAGAGTCACCGAAGGTATCATGAAGCCTGGCACTCCGGAAGAACTCGCGCGTGGAGAGCAGCTCTACCGTGAGCATGCCTGCCAGAATTGCCATTGGACTCCGGCTAATAACCGGCGTGGCTATACCGGTGGGACTTCCAGTACTTCTCTCGTCAATATGGGAAATCGTCTTCAGGCCGATTGGGTCTATCGCTTCAATCTCAACCCCGATGATTTTGTTCCCCAAAGCGGCGCATATATTCCCAAGCCTCCCCTGCCGGAAAAGGATATGTATGCGATCACGGCCTACATGATGACGTTCAAACGACCACAACAACCAATCCAGAGGAGAGGTGACAAATGATGACGGGCTTTCGTCGAGGGAAATCATCAAGCTTTAAGAAAGATGGTGCAACGCTGGTTGTGGGGTTCGCATTGGGAATGATCATGGCCGGCTTGGCCTTTGCCGGAGGGGGGGATATCGAAAAAGGCAAAACGTTCTATCGACAAAGTTGTGGGCATTGTCACGGATTAGACGGGAAAGGTGACGGAGAAATGGGAGGATATTTAAATCCTCCTCCCGCCAATCTGGCCAGTGAAAAAACCCAATCCAAATCAGACGCTGAACTTAAGGATGTGATTATGAAGGGTCGTTCTGGCACCGCCATGGAAGGATTTGATGGAGCGCTGGAGGAAGATCAATGGAGCGACCTTCTTGCCTACCTCCGTTCGCTGAAACCCTAGAAAATAGTCACGTCTTCAGGATACACACCCGGAACGATTGGAGTGCCGGTATGACCGGTTGATGGGAACTCCGTACATGCATAGAAAGAGGACAGCAGACCGGAGGGAGGAATAATATGTCTACGCATCAGGCGCCAACACGAAAGGTAAAGACTCCACAAAAGGCTTGGAGAACAGCCCAGTTCCAGGGGGCAATTGAGGAATCACAGAAACCTTCAGAATCCGTCTGTGACGATTTGCAAGTTCATGTCCCCGCCTGTGTCCATTAATTGTATGTGAGACGTGGGTGCGAAGACGGATATGCACTTGAGGATTGGGTTCAGGCGAAACGCGAGATCCTGAACCAGGTTCCACCGGTATAAAGTAGACTTGAAAAGGTCGGACAGGAGGGCTCGACGATGATGGCCACAAACAGCTCGACGGCACGAAAAGCGTTGATAGGCGCATTCATAAGTCTTTTGCTAGGAATCAACATGGTTCAAGCGGACACAATCGGTCGCGAGCAAGCTGCCGCGAACGTGACCGTGGCGTTCTTGCAGGAATTGGGTGAGGCGATGACCAGGGAAATGACCAAAGGAGGGCCGGTGGAGGCGATCAAGGTCTGTGCCGAACTGGCTCCGGAGATCGCGAACCGCTTGTCGCGAGAAAACGGGTGGAGAGTGACACGTGTGGGAACCCGTGTTCGGAATCCCTTGCTGGGAATGCCGGATGCTTGGGAACAGAACGTTCTTGAGGAGTTTGCCGCGCGTGCGTCGAAAGGGGAAAGTCTGGCCGGCATGAGTCACGGGGAGGTGGTGACCGAGCCTGGCGGACAATACTTTCGGTTTATGAAAGCTATTCCCGTTCAGCCGAAGTGTTTGCTCTGTCATGGTCCGGCAGAGACGATTCCGGAATCGATCAAGACCATCCTGAATCAGCAGTATCCCTTCGATGCGGCCATCGGGTACCAAGCGGGAGACCTGCGGGGAGCAGTTAGCATCAAGCAGCCACTCGGCAAACAAAAACACTGAATCGAATAATTTTGACTTACGGGATGCCGCATCATACAAAAAGAGAGACTATGAAACGGGCGGTGGCGGGAATGGGCATGCTTATCGGTATGCTCTGGTTGAGCGTGGCCTACTCAGTTGCGGCGACTAATCCTCACAGCGCACACAAGACGGAATCCGATGTGCCCGATGTGCCGAAGACGTCTTTGACGAAGCGCACGGCATTGAATCTTCCTCCGGCTGCGCAGGATGGCCTCAGATTGACCATGAGAGAACACCTCGAAGCCATCGAGGCCATCGTCGCCGCACTGGCGCGGGAAGACTTTACCAGGGCAGCCACTCTCGCGAATGAAGAACTTGGGTTTCCGAAACATCATGTGGCCATGCAGCGAGAGCAGGGTGCCACATTCCCACCGGCCTATCATGACCTGGCCATGGCCCATCATCAGGCTGCGGAAGCTCTGGGCGCCGTACTCCCTACCAAAGATCTTCAACAGATCCTCCCGCAACTTGAGCAGACCATCCATGCGTGCGTGAAATGCCATCAGGCCTTTCGTTTGCAGGATTAACAAGTAAAAGCCTGGATATCATCATCCATAAGGTTGATGAACCATGTGTGCCTGCAGTAGCCACCATCCGGCTTGTCATCCTGAGCCCACAGCGAAGAATCTGAGTCCAAGGCGAACATCCCAAGGTTCACCGAGATCCTTCGTCGAACTGGTCCTGAGGCAGCCGAAGGGCACTGGATGACAGAGCTTTCCGGGAATGGCTCTGTTCGTGAAAAACACAGAATTCATCAGGCATGGCTTCAAACGTGAATTTCAGATTTTTCGAATTGAAACAAGAGCCTGTGATTAGGATTGTTTCTCCTGCGGGTTGAGACTAAAATTCTTCCTTCATTTTTGGCATGTCTGCGGGTTGTTGGCAGATATCTGTTCCTAAAC
>JAOUGQ010000061.1 GCA_029865515.1 Nitrospirota bacterium | reverse complement strand
CCGGAGTTTTCGTTTTCTGTCGGAACATAAAGCACTCCTTAAAAGCGACATTTTTTCTATTTCAGGGACATGACGTTTTGTAGCAAATTCACGTTGGATTGCCAAATTGCAACAGGGTGGCATGCTTGGCTCTTTTCGATATGGCTGGTGTCCCCTCTGCAACACGAGGGGGCATCTTCTATTCGTAAACGGAAGCGGAAAGCCTTGGTTTTCTGTACTCCACCTTCTTCGAGAAGATCAGGAACTAATGAATTTTGGATGGCCTCTTGGAGTGTACTACGGAGTTATGGAAAAGGGAGATAGGTGTCAACCACTTGTGAGTTTCTTGCATAAAAGGCTCAGAGAATTTATGCTTTATCATCGTCCATCATCAATATATTAATATATTTCAATCGGAGGAAAGCCAATGAAAAAAGCCATTTCCATCCTGTGTATTCCTTTGGCAGTTTTCTTACTGGCCGGATGCGGCGGCCCCAAGGGAGCGAATCCCGATGAAAAGCGCCAGGCTGTTCGGGACATGGCGCAGGAAACCATTATGAAACTCCATCAAATAGAACCCCAAGCCAAAACCGATATGGATAATGCCGTCGGGTATGCCGCCTTTAGTAATACGGGCATTAATCTCCTTCTTCTATCCACTGGAAACGGGTGGGGCATTGCGCATGACAATGAGACGGGGAAAGAAACCTACATGAAAATGTTCTCCGCAGGGGTGGGATAGGGCTCGGGGTCAAAGATTTTCGAGGGGTGTTTGTTTTTACGACACGTGAGGCATTTGACCGGTTTGTCGAAAGCGGATGGCAGGCCGGAGCCCAGGCTGATGCGGCGGCCAAAGCAGGCGAAAAAGGGGGAGCGGCCGCCGGAGCGATTGACGTAGCCCCAGGAGTGAAACTGTACCAGCTCACGGAAAGCGGGTTGGCCCTGCAAGCCACGATTCAAGGGACTAAATACTGGAAGGATGATGAATTAAATCAGTAATGAGCGGAAAAACTTTTCCGCTAGAATGGTTTTATTAACCCACATTTCCCATATGATTCAGCAAAATTTCTGACTATAGTTAAGCGAAGAAGGCTTTATTCAGGGGACTTCTGGTTTATTCATGCTAAAATCAGCCGAATCCAATGGGTGAAAGACCAAAACAGCCGTTGCGAGTCAGATTTAATAGGCAAGTGAAATTGGAATTTCTTGGAAATTTTTTGCGACGCTTGGGGTTACCCCGGAAGACTCAAGCCTGGACCTTGACCACCTTTCAGGTGAAGTTGATCAAAATTGGGGCCAAGGTGGTCCGGCATGCCCGATCCCTCACATTTCAACTGACCGAGGTCGCGGTTCCCAGAGTGCTCTTTGAGACCATCATGCAAAAGATTTACCGGTTTGCGGTTGGTGCCAGAGAGGGGGGCCGCATAGGCAATACGGACTCTTGAAACGATAAAAACTCGAGGAAAGGTGTGTCTCCAAACGGAGGTTCATATGGGAAATCTCAGTTTAAAAAATCCAGGTAGGGTGGCGGGAAAAATATTTTTAATTATTTTATCTCTAATGCTAACCATGACGTCCGGGTTTGCTAGTGAGAACCTATCTAAGATTTTAATAACTAATGTCCATATTTTTGATGGTATAAATAATGAACGCTTAATGAATGCCAACCTCCTGGTCGAGGGGAATTTAATAAAACAAATATCAAATGAAAACATAGTCGCCGAGGGCGCGATGCGAATAGACGGCAAGGGGCGAACGCTGATGCCGGGTCTGATCGACATGCATTGGCATTCTGCCTATGCCAGCATACCGATGAGTACAGCCCTTACATCTGATCATGCTTACCATATGCTGATAGCCGCAAAGAGCAACGAAAAAGCGCTCTTGCGTGGCTTTACTACCGTTCGTGACGTCGGAGGCAATGTTTTTTCCCTGGCTAAGCTCACCGATGCGGGTGTTTATGATGGTCCGCGTATTTTTCCGTCAGGTCCAGCGATTAGCCAAACCTCAGGACACACTGATTTTCGACCCGGCACAGCTGTACCTGCGGATATAGATGCTCCCCTTATTTATATGGAAAGAATAGGCCATATCATCGTCGCAGATGGGGTGCCGGAGGTGCTGAAACGTACCAGAGAAGCGCTTCGAATGGGTGCTACACAAGTAAAAATCAACTCGGGGGGCGGCGTTTCCTCCTCATTCGACCCGCTTGATGTATCTCAATTTACAATCGAGGAAACCAAAGCCGCGGTAGACGCTGCCAAGGATTGGAATACCTATGTGGCCACGCATACGTTCACCGATGTGGCCACCCAACGAGCCGTCGAGGCTGGCGTATTGAGTATCGAACACGGTCACTTGTTGAGTGAAAAGACACTGCAACTTATGAAGCAGAAGGGTGCTTATCTGAGCATGCAACCCATAATGAATGACGAGGATGCTATCCCCTTTCCTCCAGGCTCTTTCAGCCAGATGAAATTTATCGAGGTTGCCAAGGGCACAGACACGGTGTACAGGCTGGCGAAGAAGATCGGCGTCAAAACGGTGTTTGGTACAGACACATTATTTGACCCTGGCCTTGCAGAGAAGCAAGGCAAGCAACTGGCAAAATTGGCAAGGTGGTATACACCCGTCGAGTCTTTGCGTCAGGCCACCTCAACTGCAGGGGAGCTGCTTTCAATGTCCGGCCCGCGCACCCCCTATCTCGACGGACCGCTTGGTGTAATCAAAGAAGGTGCCTATGCCGATTTAATTCTTATTAATGGGAACCCTCTGGAGGACCTAGCATTGGTCGCTAATCCAGCAGGAAACTTTGATCTCATTATGAAAGATGGAAAAATTTATAAGAATAGGATCAAGTGAACAAAATACATTGAAATTCGCGCAACAAGCGCATGCGGTTGGACTGTTCCACTCGCTACGCGGGTGCAATGGCCGCTGATGCGATGCGTTCCGGGCCGCTTCACCCCACTGCAGTCTGTCTCTTCGCAGGCTCAGTCTGCCACGACCCATTCCTCGGCGGTGAGCGCCGACATTAAACCAGGAGAGAAAGGAGAATCATATGAAACAGGTAGCATTGGGGCTGACGGCTATGGTGACTGGCCTGATGCTAGCGATGCCGGTAATAGCCGCCGACTATGACCTCGTCATCAACAATGGCCGGGTCATGGACCCGGAAACCAACTACGACGCGGTATCCAACGTCGGTATCAAAGATGGTCGGATCGCCGTCATCACTAAGGACGCGATCATGGGCAAAGAAAGCATCGACGCCAAGGGGCTGGTGGTGGCGCCAGGTTTCATTGACACCCATTTCCACTGGACCCGTCCCATCGGATACAAATTGGCGCTTCGCGACGGGGTGACCACGGCCATGGATCTGGAGGCCGGTGTCTATGGCCCGCGGGTTGACGACTGGTACAAGATGCACGAGGGCAAGAGCCAGGTGAACTACGGCACCGCGTCGGGGCACGAGTTTGCGCGCACCAAAGTGATGCAAAATTTGCCGGATGAAGATCTCCTGGATGCACCCTATTCCGTCGTCAAGGGCCGTGCCTCCGGAACGGCCTGGTTTGAAAAGGTGGCCACTCTTGATGAGGGTAACCGGATGCTGGCTCTCATCGACGAAGGCCTGCGACAGGGTGCGCTTGGTGTGGCATCGACCGTGGGCTATCTTCCGGGCGCAACCGCGCGTGAAATGTTTGAGGTCCAGCGGGTAGGGGCCAACTACAGCCGGCCCACCTCGGTTCATCTACGCTATACACCTGGTACGATAACGACCGAACCCAACGGCGCGCAGGAGATTCTAGCCAATGCTGTCGCGCTCGGTGCGCCGGCGGTGATCAACCACTTCAACAATCCGGGATGGCAGATGGTACAGGAACTTCTCGTCCGTTTGCGTGCGCGAGGTCACAACGTGTGGGGCGAGATCTATCCCTATGCGGCCGGACAAACGACCATCAACGCCGCATTTGTCAAACCGGAGAACTGGGTGGAGACACTCGGCAACCAGTACGAGAAGACGATGCAGGACCCGTTGACCGGGGAATTCTATACGCTGGAGAAATACAAAAAGGTGCTGACTGAGGCGCCGGCCACGCAGATTGTGCTCTATAAGATGTCTCCAGATGCCATTCCCGACTGGTGCCGTCTCCCGGGCGTCGTCTACGCCAGCGATGCCATGATGCTGCCGGGTGGATGGGATGACGAACCCAAATGGGACACCCCATACGAGAAGATTCCCAATACGCATCCACGTCTGGCTGGGACGCATGGCACCTTCTGCGCATTGCACGCGAGCAGGATATTCCGTTGATGCAGATTTTGGCGGCTTCCAGTTACAACCAGGCGAAATATCTCGGCGACACCGGACTTGAGGCCATGAAGGTGCGTGGTCGTTTGCAAAAGGACATGGTCGCCGATATCACCATCTTGGATCCACAGACAGTCAGAGATAATGCGACCTATGCCAAAGGCACCCTGCCAACAACTGGCATTCCCTATGTGATCGTCAACGGCACGGTGGTGGTCAAGGATTCGGCGGTGCTGAAGGACGTGAATCCCGGCCAGGCGATCAGGTTCCCGGTGGAGGACAAGTCCCGCTTCACTCCCTTGAGTCTTGAGAAGTGGACCACAAAATTCCTAGTCGCGCCGGTTGGGTTTAATGCCCTCGACATCGACCATGAGCATATGCACTGAATTTGACAGGCCCTGGTTGCGTATCTACGCATGGCCGTGGAGTTCATTGGGGAGGAGATAATAAAAGGGGTCGGGAGTCGTTGTTTGTCAAAACTGAGGTTTTCTCTTTAGATTTTGGCTGAGCCCGTGCTGCTCCACCTGCGCACAGATCCTTCGTCCTTGGCTCAGGATGATAACCTGGTTAGGGCATAACTGAGCCAGCACGGGCTCTCAGCGAGACCCTTCGCCGACCTTGTTCTGAGCCCCTTCGACTGCGCTCAGGGCAGGCTTGCCGGTGGGCACAGGATGATCTGTATCGTGAATCCATCCTCATCGCAGGCATTCTTCGTTGAGGGTCCGGTAGATGTTATTGGCTAGCATTCAGGGGATGTCGCCATCGAAGACCGGGAAAGCGGGCATAGTCTCGATCGGTGGTAATCCATTCTGCGCCACTCTCGATGGCAAGCGCAGCCAGATATGCATCAGGAATGAGGTTACCTTTGGCATTGGCCTCGCGACATAGACGTTGAAAGATATCCCAGTGACGTTCGCCGGGAACAAGCGTCACAGCATTGGGATGGTCTCGTATTGAGGTAGCGAATGTCAGGGCACGGTCGAGTGGTGTGGGATCGCGAAAGACACGTGGATGAGTCACAACTCTCAGGAAACCGCTGACGACAAGATCGGAAACCCCAAAGGCTGCGTCGGAATTTAGTAGCTGATCCCACCAGTCGAAGTATTCCTGGTGCCGCACCGCATCTTGACGGTGCGCGTAGACCAGCACGTTAACGTCGGGCAGGACCATTCGGAGGCTCCATCAGATCGAGCAAGGCAGCGGCGTCGTCGAGATCTACGCCGGGGTGGAGGCCTTTTTTCCCATAGGTCGGCAAGGTCACCCGCCCGTTTCGCCGTCTGTGGCGCCGCTTGGCAAGCGCTTCTCGGAGCGCATCGCTGATTAGTGCAGTGACCGTGGAATGCGACGTGGCCGCAAGCTTCTTGATTTCGGCCAAAAGGTCATCCGGGAGGTTAATGGTTGTTCTCATGCATCAAAGCATATCGAATGAGCATATTGATGTCAACGCACGACCTTCAGTCGGGTGCCGATGCCATCTTTGCAGTTCTGTGAGACAAATTCCTCGCTATACGTTGAAGCATGCCGGGGCGCTTTGGGAAAAAGGGGGTCGAAAAGGGGGTCGGGAGTCGTTATTTTTTAAGGACTAAATTTTTCCCTTCAACCATTGGACGACCATGCGCGCGCCACCTGGGCCCCGACCCTTCGCCATGGTCTCAGGATGACAATGTTTTTGCACATCATGGAAGTTCGTCTCCTGCGGGTGAGACGGCTCTCCCTCCTAGTCCACCCAGTGCAGGACATTGCGAATGATCGACCACCGTGGAGTTTTCTTTTGGGCCCCCCTGCCAAGAATCCAATGCTCAAATATGGTATCCACCGTCCCATCCCGGTTTTTTAATTTCAGCCAGGCATTCACATAATCCGCAAAGTTTCGATGGCTTTTCGGCATGGGATACACCATGGGAAGTTTAATCGGATGAGGAAGAGGAACCGCCACCGTATAGGCCGGGTAGATTAAGGTCCAGGCCGAGCCGGCTTCTGCGAGATAAAGGATTGCGTCGACTTCATTGACGTTTTCCGTGAAGAACTCCCGAGGGGAATTGAGCGGTACCAGGTCGGCTTGAGGGAGCAATTTTTTTGCAGCTAACTGATAGTACTTTGAATAGGCCGTGATTCCGATCTTCAGGTCAGGTTGGCGGCGAACTTTTTCCCATGAATTGAAGATTTCCCTGTCACGATCTTTCGCCACGAAGGCTAACGTCGCATCCAGGTACCCTTCCGACCAGATGACGTGTTCGGTCATCTCCGGCCGGAGCGCGGAACCGGACATGATGATGTCACAGATGTCGCCAGTCAAATATTCTTCAATCTGGCCCCGGTCCGGAAGCCGGATGAATTCCACGTTCACCGAAAGGGCTTTGGCCAGCAGGTGGGCCATTTCAATATCAAATCCCACCAGATCTCCGGCCTCGTTTCTAAACGCAAAGGGTAAGCTATCTCTGAAAAATCCAACCCGGAGCACGCCACGCTGACGGATGGCTTCCAGGTCTGTCTCTTCTGATCCTCCGGCAGGTTTTTCATCAGGAGCAAGTACCCGAAAGGTTTCCTTAGCCGGTTCATACCTTAATGCCATCTCCACAAATGCTTGATACTTGGTGTATTCAGGGCTGATCGCATAGGTAAAGAAGAGACGGGTCCCTCCGATGAGCACGACCCCCGCTATGACACAGATGGTCAGATAGCCGGCTAGTCTTCCCCAACGAACCCGTAATTTTCCAGCCATGGCACAACTTCCGAGAAGGCCAAGCACCCACATGTGCATGGCAGCCGTCATGGTGCCCAAACGCCCTGTAAAGACATCCACGGTCACAAAAAGTTGAAACATGTCAGCCGGAATTCTGAACAGATCCAATAAAAACGGGAGGCCCACCATGGTGCCGCCGAAGAAACTCGCCATGCCCGATGCCAAAAACGCGGGATATTGCTGGAGGGGCAACGCCGATCCGGCAAACCATCCCGCAAACGGAATAAACGCCAGGCTGAGCAACAACCCGGAAGAGGGAAAGGTGTAGGAGGTGGGGATGATGACTTCGATCGCCGAGGTGGTGTCTGGATCGGCCAATTCAGCTTCTTCGAGGAGTTTCCTGCCGGATTCGGTCAGCAAAGGCAAAATGATCATGGAATTACCGGTGGCGAAGGCCGTCACCAGCGCTCCTCGAACCGCTCTCAACACCTTTCCGTAGGGCAAAGGGGTGAGATTGGCCGCCAGCCCAGGCAGCACCCAGAACGAGAGAAATACGGCGGCCACCAGTTGCGAGAGGAGATATACCTGCAGCCGTCCCAATTCTTCGAAGTTCAGCGTTCCAGCCGCGCTTGCGGCAATGGCGAAGACGCCCAAAGGTGCCAATTTCATGACAAAGTCCGTGACTCTGGTCATAGCCTTCATGATGACCGACAGGACATCAAGCATCGGTTGTTTTTCTTCAATGCCGATCAGTGCAATCCCGACGACAACACTGAACAACACGACGGCCGGTACAATGGTGTTGGCCAGTGAAAAAAACGGATTGGCGGGTATATAGAGTTGAAGAAAGTCGACGGGCTGCGGCTCCTCCACTAATGACGGGCTGAAAAACATCGCCGATTCCCACTGCGGAAAGGTGAGGGGCAACACTGCCACGACGATCAACGCGATGCCCCACAAGACCAACAACATTCCGCCCGCCTTCTTGCCCAGGGAAATGGCTTCTTGAAAGGTCAAGTTGCCCAAGCCGCTCATCAGGGAAACCATCAAGAACGGCAGGATGGACATCTGCAATAATTGGATGAAAATCTGTCCGATGACCGAGATCGGTTGGGTGGCTTCTCCGAAAAAAATCCCGGCAACAATGCCCAGGCCCATTCCCAGAAGAATTTTGGCGGAAAGGGTCATCCGGAAGGTTTTGGCGACGGGGTTTTCCATAATCTCTGTCATATCTCTAAGAGTGGAAGGTGAAAATTTGTCATCGTCGAACCCGGAGGTATTCTTTTATCCCAATCTGTCCTTTGGTGTACAGGCGCAATATTGTGTTGAAATTGGAAACCTGCTGCCACTCACACCGTTGTTGAATGTGTGGACCAGAGTATGCCAGTCTGCCTTGACCGTGTTTTCATTCAACCATGTGCCTTCATTTTGCCGAGTGGCCTCCATGGGAGGTGCCACTTCGAGTCGAAGATCTGTCAATCGGAGTTTTCCATGCGGCGTGTGACACGTGTTGTTGGTCTCTTCATTGGGGCATTCCTGATGTTTGGAAGCTGGGCGTGGGGCACACTGGCACTCTATTTTGACGGACCGGAAAACGACACCCTTCGAACTCTTCTCGCTTCAGCTTATGCCGTAGCGGGCCTGGTCGCTTTGGGATCCTACTGCACCAAACGATTTCGCCGGATATCCGCGGTGTCCTACACCGGTCTATTTCTCGTGCTTGTTCTCTGGTGGAGTGCTATTGAGCCATCGAATAACCGTGAGTGGCAGCCGGAAGTCGACGTCCTCCCTTATGCGACGTTCGACGGGGATCTGGTGACAGTCCACAATATCCGCAACTTTGACTATCAGACCGAGACCGATTTTGCGTCAGCGTATTATGATCGCACGTACGATCTCACCAAGCTGGACTCGGTGGATCTCATCGCTGCCTACTGGATGGGGCCCATGATTGCGCACATTTTTTTGAGCTTCGGGTTCGGGGATGACCATCTGGCCATTTCCATAGAAGCCCGCAAGGAAGCCACGGAAGGGTATTCTTCGATTAAGGGGTTTTTTAAGCAGTATGAATTGATTTATATCGTGGGGGACGAACGGGATCTGATCCGGGTCCGAACGAATTATCGGAAAGATCCGCCCGAAGACGTGTACCTGTACTCATTGGCTGGATCACCTGAAAACGCCAAACGGGTGTTTCTGGGATACATGAAAACGATCAACGAACTCCGCGAACGGCCGAAGTTCTATAATACCCTCACCGCCAACTGCACGAATGTCATCTGGATGCACACGCGTTTGAATCCCGGCCATGTGCCCTTTTCCTGGAAGATTCTGTTAAGCGGGTTTACCCCCGCCTATCTCTATGAGCAGGGGAAATTGGGAACCAACCTTTCTTTTGAAGAATTACAGCGTCGTTCCCACATCAATGAGGTGGCCTTACAGGCCGATCACGCTGCTGATTTTTCCAGTCGCATCCGTGCCAATTTTCTCCCGCCCGCAACTGAGTAACCTGGCCCTAACATATAGTCGATCTTGCTCCATGTGTGGCATCTGATATCTTTCGTCACCGCGGGTTTTTAGGGCCTTGTCGAACCTTTTGAGTTTAGGGGTTTGCTTATAAAAATAGGTTTCGCTAGAATTTCAAGCTATTACAGCCTCGGAATTGGGTGCGTATCATTCATCTTCTTGAACTGTTCATCCTCTATCTCAAGCCAAGGAGTGTTACTTTATGAAGCGTTTCATCATGCTTGTTCTCGTCATCGCAGTCACCATGTGTCTGACTCCCGCATTCGCGGAGAACGCACAAAACACCAACATGCAGATTCTGATCGATAAGGTGAAGGCGGATAAGAAGCTGCTCATCGCCAGCAATATGGATTTGACGGACAAGGAATCCAAGGATTTCTGGCCGCTCTATGAGGGCTATCAAAAAGATTTGGAACAGTTAAACCATCAACTGGCCGGACTGATCAATGATTATGCCGACGCCTACAATAAGGGTTCTGTGCCCGATGACCTTGCCAAAAATCTGATTAACACCTGGCTGAAAACGGAAGGGGCAGAAGTTAAAATGCGGAGGGAGTATGCCGAAAAACTCGTAATGGTGCTGCCTGCTCCCAAAGTGGCTCGCTACCTACAAATGGAAAGCAAAATCCGGGCTGCGATTAACTTTGAACTCGCCGCCAACATTCCGTTGATGTACTAGGCCAATAGGCATACGCCTTCACGGAATTGGCTCCTCTATTGGGAGGAGTAAGGTGAAGAAGTCACCAAGCATTTGTTGGATTTCTTTATCCTCATGTCTTAAGGAGGAAACTATGGTGAAAAAGTCGTTTGCAATCCGGTTGGCTTCAAGTCTTGTAGTCATGGGAGCCTTCATGTTGGGTTTGGGATTTTCCGTAGCTCATGCCCAAGACAAACCCAATATCCTCGTCATCTGGGGTGATGACATCGGCTGGTTCAACATCAGCGCCTACAACCAGGGCATGATGGGATACAAAACCCCCAACATTGACAACATTGCCAAAGAAGGCGCGCTGTTCACCGACTGGTACGGCGAGCAGAGCTGTACGGCCGGACGCTCCGCGTTCATCACCGGACAGAGTGGCTTCCGCACCGGCAACCTCAAGGTCGGCCTGCCTGGCGCGAAGGAAGGCTTGCAGGCACGAGACGTGACGCTGGCCGAGTTGCTCAAGGCACAGGGGTACATGACCGCGCAATTTGGCAAAAACCACTTGGGGGATGCCGACTCAACCCTCCCGACCGCACACGGCTTTGACGAGTTCTTCGGTTCGCTCTACCACCTGAATGCCGAACAAGAGCCGGAAAATCCCGACTACTTCAAGGATCCAGCCTTGAAGAAGAAATACGGCACACGCGGCGTGATCCACACCTGGGCCAACCCGGATGGTACCCAGAGAATTGAGAATACCGGCCCCCTCACCATTAAGCGTATGGAGACGATTGACGAGGAAGTCACTAAGGCCTCGCTCGACTACCTGGAAAGGGCCCAAAAAGCCGACAAACCATTTTTCCTCTGGTGGAATTCCACCCGGATGCACATCTTTACGCACCTCAAGAAAGAGTCCCAAGGCAAAACCGGACTGGGTGTCTATCCTGATGGTATGGTTGAGCACGACGCGATGGTGGGCCAGCTCCTCGACAAGCTGAAGGAGCTCGGGCTTGATGAGAACACCATTGTGATGTATTCCACTGACAACGGAGCGGAAAAATTTTCGTGGCCCGATGGCGGCACTTCCCCCTTCCGCGGTGAAAAGAACGAGAACTGGGAAGGCGGCTATCGCGTGCCTACCCTGATCAAGTGGCCCGGCACCATTAAGCCCGGTACGGTCAACAATGACATCTTCTCGCATATGGATATGCTGCCCACAATCATGGCGGCTGTCGGAGTTCCGGACGTGAAGGAACAGCTTATGAAAGGCATGAAGGTCGGCAACAAGACCTTCAAGGTCCATCTTGACGGTTACAATGTCACCGAAGCCTTTGCCGGCAAAGGTCCTAGTCCGCGCAAGGAGTTCTTCTATTTCAACGATGACGGTTCATTGGTGGCATTGCGTTACGACAAATGGAAAATCGTGTTCCAGGAGCAACGTGCGCATGGTTTTGATGTCTGGGGCGAACCATTCGTGCCACTTCGCTTACCCAAGATCTTCAATCTTCGAACCGATCCGTTTGAGGAGGCCGACCATGTCGCCATGGATTACAAACATTGGATGATTGATCGTGTCTTCCTTCTCGTGCCGGCGCAGGAATATGTCGGAAAATTCCTGAGCACGTTCAAGGAATTTCCGCCGAGCCAAAAAGTCGGCAGCTTCAGTCTCGATAAGGTGCTGGAGACCCTTTCTGCTACCCCGTCGGGAAGCAACTAGCGTCACGTACTGAAACGTCGAACCAACTTAGGGCCGCCCCCGCTATAATCGGGGGCGGCCCTTTTTTATATCTGATATGTTGAATAAGACTCGCTTGCGAAAACCGATATCATCAGACTCTCGCTCGGCTCAGGTGCCACAGTCTCATTGCTTTGTTCCCATCGAAACAAGCGGCATTGTGTGTCGTGCGCTGTTATTGATCGTCTCCGGCACCGCTGCCCTGATCTATCAGGTCCTCTGGATCAAACAGTTGTCGCTGATCGTCGGCGTTGACGTGTATGCGGTGACCACGGGCGTCAGCGCGTTTTTTGCGGGGCTCGCATTGGGTGGGTTGTTACTCGGGCGTTGGGTGGATCTGGTGCAACGCCCATTGCGTGTGTATGCGGCGCTGGAGATGGGGGTGGCCCTGGTCGGTGTTCTCATGACCCTCTTGCTCTCCCATACAGACGCCCTTTTCGTCGCACTAGAAGAGACGAGCGCTGTTTTCGCGTGGGGGCTCATATTCCTGATGGTCGGCGTGGGGCCGTTTCTGATGGGTGGCACCCTGCCTGCCATGGTTCGTTCTCTCCGGCTGACGACAGACCGTATCGGGACCGGCGGCGGCTGGATGTATGCCGCCAATACCGCCGGTGCGATCATCGGTGCGTTGGTTTCCTCGTTCTTGCTCATCCCGGCACTAGGCATTCTGGGCTCGGCGCTGGTGGCGGCCGGTATCGGCCTACTCGCCGCTACGGGCGGATTCTGGCTCGATCGTTTCGCCCCACAACAAACCCGCGTCGCGCAACACTCCAATCCTTTGCGGCTTGGAAAATCGGCCACGGTCGCCATTGTGTTCTATGCGGTTGCCGGAGGGTTGGCGTTGGGCTATGAAGTGATCTGGTCGCAATCGCTCGTGCAGTTCATGAGCACCCGCAGTTATGCGTTCTCCGTGATGTTGGCGACCTATCTCGCCGGCTTGGCGCTTGGCGCGGCCCTGTTCGCACGACGGGCCGACCGCGTGCGTGATCCCTGGGGCATGTTTGGCCTGTTGATTGCGGCAGCAGGCATGGTGGCATTGCTGGAGATATCCCTGCTTGGGCCATGGCTCCCCGCACTGCAGTCAATGGGAGAACATGCGGCTTTTGTGCTGACGGGAAGCCGGCTGGCCGGAATGTGCGCCCGCTTTGCTATTGCGGCACTGTATATAGTCTTTCTTCCCACCCTGCTGCTTGGTGCCGCATTTCCTGCGGCGTTAACATTGATCGTCGATTCCGGGCATGTCGGACGCGATATCGGCAAGGTGGTTGCGCTGAACACATTGGGCGGAATCGCTGGCACGGTGCTCACCGGGTTTGTATTGGTCCCGCGATTTGGTCTGATCAAGACCCTGGCGATTCTCGCCGTCTTCGCGGCATTTCTTGGTCTATTTGCGGCGATGCGCGGCATTGCAGGATTTCGCTTTGCACGTTGGGGCACGATTGTCATCGCCATAGTCGCAGTGGGCGCGGCCCTGCTCACGCCGGCTGACC
>JAOUGQ010000337.1 GCA_029865515.1 Nitrospirota bacterium | reverse complement strand
TGCGGACGGCAGTTTGGGGCGAGTTATGCGACTGTCGGCAGGGAGATAGAGGTTTGTGAATGACGTAAAGTGTGAAATCTGATCCCTTGTGGAAAAAGGATGAACGAAGGAATCAAGCTCATTTTACCGGTGTCAGGCGTGGCGACGAGGGGTGCCGGTGTTCGATTTTTTACTTCTCGTCTTATTCTCAAGCGATTGTATGATGCGGACACTTTGAAAACACAACTCTTCTCTTGGCCAGGCATTGGGGATTACTAATAATTTTGGTTAGCGTGTTGCTGGTGTAAGGGCCAGTCTCGAAAACATAGTCTTCGCCGATCTCATCTTTCTTGGTCCCGTCAAAAGGGCATCAGTCGGAACCGTTCTGGCGGTTAGCGATACGTCCTTTGTGGGGTTATATCTTTTGTCCTTCATGGGATTCTAGTTTCTCGTGAGAACCTCAGGGGCCCCGGGAGGACTTTTTTCTCCTTTCTTCCCTTCCTCACTTTGCAATCAAAGAAGCATCTTTCCTTGGCTGACGGCCAGGCCGCTCCGACTTGTGTTACCCGACCAATGACACAGACTGGAAGGTTCTAGGGCCGAAGGTGGTGAGCCCTTGTGGAAGCAGTGCGATTGGGGACCCGGATGACGGTGAGGGGTGAAAGTAAGTATTTCTGGGAGCCCAACACTCCACCCAACCATGCGAGGGGACTCTCCCCAAGAAACCGTGCGGTAGCCCCTGAGTGCTCCCCAGGGGAGGAGCGTCCTTGTCTTCGGGTGTCGATTATTTATCTGAGAAATAATGTTCTAAGACCGGGGCGAGGAACCAGAGGGCAATGGCTCCATTGATGCTGATGAACGCAATAAGAATAGACGCCAGCGCGAACCATGGTCCGGGATAGGTGAGCAACCAGTTTGGGTTGACCCAGAGGTTGGGAGTGCCCTCCAGCTGCCATTCGGTTTGGGCAGCCACATACCGGTGGAGAATAAGCAAGGAAAGCCCCGCCATTCCAAAAGATCCGGAGAACAGCATCACCGCAATCGGATCTTCTTTGTAATGTCCAATCAACGAAGCGGTATACGGGATAAGGGACGTAAACATCAAATGAATAAAGTTCAACCAGAATGTCTTTTCATCGCATATCTTGAGGTGCTTGAGAATCCAATAATTCCTCATCCAAAGAAACGCCACCATATAAAAACTCAGCACATAGGCCACGAAATTCGGGATTTGCTGCCGCAAATCGGAAAGAAGCTGCCCCTCGGTCAATCCACCGGATTCAGGCATCTGGAGATCCAGTATCAGGAGGGTGATGACGATCGCGTACACTCCGTCGGTGAGTGCATTAAGGCGCTCCAGAGTGGTGGTTTGCCCAAAAAATACCCTGATGCTCCAATTTCTCATTCGCGTCTGGTTTTCAAAAATGACATTTGACTCTCATCGCATTTTGGCTGCAAACATCCAACAGTGAGAGCCACGCGACGCTGACCTTTAAGGTGCCTACTTGAGGTGATAAACGCGATCAAAACGTTCAATGCAAATGTGGAAAATAGTAGCTCACCGAAGACAGCGAATTCTACTCCAGTCGCCCCTCGATTGTACGGATATTCCCGTAACACGTCACAATAGGCAAGGAGAAGCGTCATGAGAAAAGCATAAGAGGAAATAACCTCAAGGAGTCCGAATTGGTACAGCCGGGAACGCAGGGCAGGGAGTCGATATCAGAGATGTCGCAAAGAACCTGAAAGTTTCATCCCCCCCTTACCATCTGAAAAATTATTCTCTCGGTTAAGGACCGGCGTTACATTTTTTGTGGCGTTTCCTTCTAAATTAAAGAAGAAAGAGATTGGACGGATCCGGAACAAACTATTCATGAACGCATTGTGCCGGTATTTTTGGTGGGAGAACTCAGTGGCCGCGGCGCAACTCGCGAAGCCCGATTGGTCGAAAAGTCTGGCTTTCTCGATGATGTGTATTCCCGGATGCATGAAGGCAAGGATGATGAAGCCCTGTTGGTCTATCGAAATGAAAAGGCTGACTTGAAGTCGTATAGCAAGATCATGATTTACCCGGGCACGGTGTGGGCGGAGAACGATTCCCAACTTGAGTATGTGTCTTCGCTGGATCGCCAGCGCTTGGCAAACGATCTCCGGGGTAAGTTGAATGACGCCCTTAAGGCCGATTACGAAATCGTGCATGAGCCAGGTCCCTCTGTGATGCTCTTCAAAGTAGCGATCACCGAGGGAGAATCCTCGTGGCCGGTGGTCGATACCATTTCGACTATTGTGCCGCCCATACACGTCCTTAGCGAATTGAAATGTCTTGTGACCGGCACGGCTTCCTTTGTCGGAAAAGCCAGCGGGGAGATTAAGGTGACGGATGGCAAAACAGGAGAGCTGCTCTGGGCGGCAGCCGACCGTCGCGCAGGTGGCAAGAGACTCCAGGGTGTGACAACATCCTGGGACGATGTGGAAGAGGCCTATCGCTATTGGGCGGAGAAAATCCGATGGCGGCTGTGCGAATTGCGTGGTGGAAAAGATTGCGTTGAACCGAATTCGTGAGAAGGGGGTTCACGTGTGATCCCGGGAAAGTTTAAGAAGCTGATGCCGCTAGTTTGAAGTGAGGGTGGCAGAGCATCTCTGGATGGCGAGGCGATCTTGTAAGAGTGTGGGCATCAACTGACGGACACTGACAGATAACATTGAGGGTGTGGACTAAACCGAAAAACACCAGTCGTCATCCCCGCCGGTAGTCAGCGGGGATCCATCCGAAACGAAACCCAGATGGATTCCTGAGAACCAATGTCGGGAATAACGGGGGAGTTCATATATGACGGAGGGAAGGATGGATTCCGTTCTCAGCATGTTCGCCATTCCCGAAATGCCCATTTCTCTGTCAAGCAGGGTTAGGGATCTCCGGAGGGGAGAGAAAAACGATCGCCGGATATTTCAATGAAACGAATTCCTTTAATATCACAAGACCGAAGTGATGTTCTGATCAATTAGCTGGGCGGAAACTCCCATGAAATTCCCTCGAAAGAATAGAATGATGAAATGGAATTGCTCCCGTTCCTCCTTTAACAAAGGGGTAGGGTGGAGGAGAGACTTCTTTGGCGCACCGGTTTTGATGTGTGGGAGGAGTTGCCAAATTCTCTATTTCGAACTAGCATACATCTTTGAAGAAATTCGGCCATGTCTTTGAGATATTCGCCATATACTGTGAAAGAAACCAAATGACTTTATTCCTTCTTCGACTGGTCATTATTGGCGTGTTGTTGTTTTTGGGCGAATCCGTGCTTGCCGATGAAGAAGCACTAAAGAGTCCTCCTCTTCCCCAACGCGATACCTCTGTCTTGCAAATTGACGGATATGCTGATTGGAAATTTACCGACTCCCTAGAGACACGACAAAACAATAATCGTCTGACAGATATTGAAGCGGGTGAGGAGAAATGCGAATTCGGAAAGGAAGCAACGCGAGCCAGGCTTGTTTTTTCAGATGAGACCGTTGACGTTTTTCACACGAACATTACAAGTTCTAAGAACCGGGTGCATCGTATG
>JAOUGQ010000336.1 GCA_029865515.1 Nitrospirota bacterium | reverse complement strand
TTTCTCACAGTCGGCCAGCAACCCATGCAGCCGTTCACGGAGTCGCACTTTCATTTCATTGGCAGCTTTATTCGTAAAGGTCAGAGCCAACATATCGGTCAATCGTAACGGGTGAGGTTCTCTGAGGAGCGCATGAATCAGTCGGTTGACCAACAGCGTCGTTTTGCCGGTGCCGGCTCCGGCCAGAACGACCACATTGCGATCAAACGTGGTTTCCGCAGTCAGCCGCGCCGGGGCATCAGGAAGGAGATCGAGATTACTCATGTTTTGCCCGCTGCTTTCGTAACTGCCGAAATTCTTTCGCTAAGGGAAGCCCGTAGGCCCTCACCCACGAAGGATGATGCTGGGAACGACAGGCCACAGACCAGTGACATCCCCGGCAGTACGTGCCAGGTAGAACAAAGAACTGGCCGGCACGTATGCCCTGGACCCAACGCTGGATTGTGCGCAACAATTGGTCGCCGGTGGCTGTGTCCCAAATCGAACTTGCAAAGGACGTGAATCGGAGAGGCTCAGAATTCAAGGGGCGGATATACCGGAATTCAACGGAATGAATGGAAGGATTCGGCCTCACCGCGTCTCCGGATGAGCGAGAAAGGCTCAAAGAGGACATGAGCGAATACAAGGGAGGTTGCAAGCGGCGCCCCTGTAGAGCTTCACCTAATAGATCCGGTTCATCGGTTCGAGTGGCCGGACCGCCCGAGAATTTATAATCCACAATGCGAATCCTTGAATCAGGCGATTGTTGGTCCACGCGATCCAACCGCCCATGAATCTTGATCAAGGACGAACCTCCAGGCATCCCGCCTGGAACCTCTCCTTCTGCCTCCACTTCAAAGCCCATAGGCATCATGCCCTGAGCGGCATATTCCCGTTGATCATGTTCGATCATCGCCAATATCACGCCGGCTAACTGCGTTTTCATCCTCTCCCACAACAACGCATACCCGTTTCCATATTGCGCCGCATAGCCATAGGTCACCTGATTAATACTGGAGGTGATCAAAGAGGTTAGTTGAACGCTGGCCATGTGACAGGCCGGCCATCCCTCATCGATAAGCTGTTGATAGATCCGACGAAGAACGGCATGTCCCAACTCTCCCCACACCGGGCTTGGGATTTCCCGTGAAAGAGGTTCTCGAACGTTTCGCGTCCCGAGAACATGATCCATCCAATACCGGAAAGGGCATTGGGCATAGTGTTCCAACGCTGAGGGCGATACGCCACGGGCCAAAAGATCCTGCGAGTGAGCATCCTCCCCGCCCAGGATTCCGTCATAAGGCCCCGCCCCTCTGAGAATCCGTTCCAGAGAAGGTACGGCCTTGAGTCCATGCCGAAGTATCTCCCACCAGAACGACGGTTCCACCGAGTCGGTTTGAATCAATCGGCCCTGGAGCAGGGAGCGCAATCGGATTTCCTGCGCTGTCTCTCCTCCATGAGAATAGTAAGGAATCGTGATGCGCTCGGCTAAACGCAAGGGCACATTGATCTCGGCCCCGGAACACGCATGTCCATCTCCCGCACATTCCATCAACAGAGAAGAAGGCAGCAGGGTTCGACCCTTGTGGTCAGCCCGTTGATAGAGAAGATATACGCGGTCACGAGTTGAGTGCCGCAGCAGGGCAAACAACAAGGACTCTTCATCAAACCCGTTTAGTTTCTCGTCAATTTTATACCCAAGACTTTCCGCCAGGACGGTTCGATCGCGGTCACGCAAAAACGCATCCTCCCGAACAACGCGTGGAAAGACCTGATCGTTCATTCCCAGAAGAAACATAGTTCTAAAGGCATGTCCCCGTGCTGCCATGACATCCAACACCTGTACCCCCAAGGGGCTCTGTCCCGGTATGGGGATACTGGTGGTCTCTAGGGCTCCTCGAAACACATCCATCCATGCCCTCCACGTTACCTGTGCGCCTACCCGATCCAGTTGCTTCAATAAGGTCATGACTTGCTCTAACCCTTGGGCCAGGCTTGTCAGGCGGGCCTCGTCCTCCTCAGTCAGTTGGGAAGACAGCAGCCCATCCGACAAAGGAAGATGGGTGTTCACGAGCGCTTCAAAGGCTTGCGTCAGTTCACCCATGGAGCCCGCCTCGGGAAGGGCCTGACAATCGGCGATCAGGCGAGCCACCACCTCAGCAAGCTGCTGCAATGCAGCAGACGCCTCCATGGACATTCCGTGCTTGCGTTGCCAATCCCGGATCAACTCGGAATCATTCGCTACGTTCACCAGTCGTTCCCAATCCTCCAGGCCTTGTACAATGCGCAAATGGCGAACCGCTTGGCTCCAGAGATATCCCTGGTCATGGGCCGAAAGACCGTTGGCAGAGAGGCGGCGATAATATGAAGACGTCACGACATTGAGCAGGCTCCGCCAGGGGTACTGTTCCTCTCTCAATCCGGCAAGCTGCCACCAGACCTTGGCCAACGGCTGCTCCAACAAGGGTGCGGTAGCCGTGGTAAAAAAAGGAATGCAATGCTCAGCAAAAGCACGCCGCAAAAAGGGAACATACGGCTCAAGATTCCTGGCCACCACTCCAATCTCAAAAAAGGCATGGCCTGTCGTTTCCACCGCATGCAGAATCGCTTTGCAGGCAAACGAAAGCTCCCCTTGCCCCCCAACCACATTGACCACCTGCACGGACGGCGGCGAATACGGCTGATTCGGTCTCCTGAAAGATTCCTGTGTGACCTGAAGGAATTCATGCACGACCCCCGCTTTCAACAGATGCCTGTCTAAAAATCGTTGAGCAAATCGATAGGCTGGTTGATCCGCAAGAGGAAAAAACACTTTCACAGAACTGGTACGAGCGACTTCTTCCAACAACGAGAGTTGCACTTGGGTAATATCGTAAAATCCGTAATAGATGACTCTCGAAAGTCTGGCAATAAAGGGTGACGACGCCACCCAGGGAATCACGGAATTGGCCAGATCCTCCGGCAATCCCACACCTAACTTCCGGCTCAAGGTAGTGAGCGCCGCTTGAAGGCCGAATACCCCAAGCAGGCGATCCGTGGCTATCTCATCGAACAGGCCTTCTTCAACGGCACGGAGAGCAAGATTTGGCTCCACTTGGGCTTCCTGTAAATCCCGAAGGCTCCGCCATAATGCCTGCCGGATTCCTGCAGAGCTTTCAAGATGGGCAAATGGCCCTGCGGACTGGCCACCTTGCTCAAGGAGTACCGCCAGGAGATATTCGTAGAAAAAATCGCCGACAAGGTCCAAAGAAGAGACCCCTGCCTCCGGCGGGCCCAACGCCTGACGTTCCGCATGAAGATGCAGGGCCAACTGATGGAAGGTCAGAACATGCAGATCGAAGAGCGCGCAGGAATGCTCAGCGCACAGCAGCCATTGGACTCGCCGCCGCAATGCTTCGGAAGGAACAATAATGGCCAAAGGAGCGTAGCGATCAGCAGCCTTGATGTGCTGGACCGTTTCAACAAAAGCTGATTCAAGATGGGGATAGAATGGGCCGCTGAGGAGGGTAAACATCCGGACCTTCGCGTTCGAATGGTGGGTCGGCTATAAAACCGACGCGACAACC
>JAOUGQ010000060.1 GCA_029865515.1 Nitrospirota bacterium | reverse complement strand
CCAGAATGGCTTGTTTCCCGCCGAAAATGTCAGGAGAAATGACATGACTTGTCCGGACATCAGGCAATTCAAAGTGAGGCAAGGGCGTCCCCAACGGAAGCATCGTCGAATCTTTCAAGGCCATAATTGACTCCTTCGCTGATATCAATACCGATGAATTCGCATGAGAAAGAAGGGACAGAAGTTCCCCCGTCCTGTTTACCACATTAGATGGAACGGGAGAAGGGGCCCGCACCGGAAGAAAACCCGAAGACCTAGTCAGCTTCAGGGTTCTCTGCAGGTTCAGGGGATTGCCGTTTCCAGGCACGAAACCGTTGAAGCAGTTCCTCCTTCACATGAGGGGGAACAGGTTCAACAGGTAATTGGCGGAGGGTCGTAATCGTGAATTTCATTTGGCGTAAATAATTGCGGCAGGCAAAGCACAAACCCAAATGCAGTTGAAACCGTACACGCTCGGAAAAAGTCAACGAACCTTCCAGGTAATCCGTCACAAGCTGGGCAATCTCCCGGCAGGTAAAATTTCCCGCCATATGCCCCAAAAGCTTGTGTTTGAAATTCGTATCCATTGGTATTACGTCTTATTCTCCTGGATGTAGAGCGCGAGCTCTCGCCGGACTTTGGTGCGCGCCCGGTGTAACAACACCCGTTGGTTCGTCTCGCTAATCTCAAGAATGTTACAGACCTCTTCGGAACTGACACCCTCGATATCGCGCAAGGTCATCACCTGCCGCTGAGTACCCGGCAAACGTTCAATCGCGTTTTCAATGACCGACCGGCATTCCTTTGACAGTAACACCCGTTCCGGCGTATCCGGCTCCCAGGCCTGAGGAGGGTCTACCCAATGGCCCTTTCCGGAACCCTCCGCCACAAACAGGGAATCTTCTAAAGAGGATCCCTCATCAGCACCCGTAGAAGAAGCACTCAACCCGAACGCCTCATAGCGACTCTCCCGTATTCCTCGTGTTTTCGCACGATTGGTCAAAATCCGAAAGAGCCAGGTTTTAAAAGACGATCGGCCCTCAAACCGATGGATGCCTTCCAACACCCCCATCCAGGTTTCCTGGACGACTTCTTCGGCAACGGCCCGACTCGGCACAGAGGACATGGCTAACCGCAATAACGAACCGGAATACCAATCCATCACAGCGGTGAACACTTTTTCATCGCCAGATTGAAGAGCCCGGACGAGCCCCGGCTCATCAAGATGAAGCGTATCGTGCACCGAGAGTGGAGACGGAGGAATGACCAACCCCAGGGAGATAGAGATAAACGAATATCGGGCAGGGATATTACCCTAAGCCCGATGGTGACAATCACACGCTGGTTGCATAATACAATATTTCATCAATGCAGGTCATATCTGATCTATGCAATGGTTCACCGGGCCGAAAGAAGGAACGCTCATAATTGCCCCCTTCTACCACCAGGGCCTCACACGCCAAAACGAGCCGTTCCACCGACAAATCCCCCGGATAGCGAAGAATTCGAGGCGCACAGGTCAAGTACAATGAACGTTTCGAGAAAAGAGAGCTCCATTGGCACTGGAAGAAAAACAGGCTGCTCGAGACCAAAGGAGAAAAGAGAGAAGAGCCAATCTCCGAAAATGGGGTTGGGTTAGGTATCCTGGAAGATTTGCGCGAGAATGCCCGTTCGAGTGGTTGTTTTCGTCTTTTTCAGAAGATGTCGTACGTGCTCTTTGACCGTGTGTTCGCTAATACCCAGATGCCGGGCGATTTCTTTATTGGTCCATCCCTCACTGATGTATTTCACAATTTCCACTTCCCGATCCGTTAACCGAAACTGATCCTTCGCTTGATCGGGCACCACCCGACGTTCGCGCCCGATTTTTTCCATAATGATGAGCATGCAGGCCTCATCCTTCTCAGAATGGGGCGCTAACGGAAAGCCGCGCAGTAACACCGGCGATTGTACATCACCGATCACCCGTCGCATCTCGTGCTGTCCCCCTGGCATCAGATTCTCGGGACTGTCCAACAAGTTCCGAAGAGACGCACATAATTCCAAGACTTCGGCGGGCAACACATCCGGTGCGTCTGCCCCATGACGGACTCCCATAATCTGTCGGCTTAACGCATCGGCTTCGGAATTCATAAACAACACGTCTCCGGAACCCGAAAACAACAATACTCCGGGAATCATACGCCGGTCAGCGATTTCCTGTAACCGTAACAAACCACCTCCATTGGTAGCCTTAGGCATCGTGGTACAAGGAATTCCGATAGAACGTCGACTCAAGGAGTACTCCGTGGATCAGGTTGATGATCGCTATAAAAAAACCCTGCACAATCCCCAAGGGGGCCAACCACTGAGATGGGTTGCATGAAATGTTCACAAACTCCGTAGGCCATGTTGAACTTATTGTCGGAGAATAAAAAGAGAAACTTAAATAAACGGAAGGGCAGAAACCCAAATTTTCATACAAACAACAGAAAGAAGAGTGGCGGAATCAGGTGGAAAGTTTTGCCATTTTGGCTCGTGTCCCCTCTCGAAGTGGAGAAAGCCAGGCCACACAGGGATCAGGATTTCCCTGTGCCGCAACAACGCTCCGATGAACAAGCGCAATCTTGCAGGAGACAGCCCATCATATCCCACCCCAACCCATTGACTCCAAATACGAATGGGACGGGAAGACTGAGAAGAAAAATTGCCAACCCCTCGTCTGAAGAGGCCGAAAAGTCCAGGCAATAAGACTTGCCCAAATCTGATCGTCTTAAAACCTGGCAGCCGTCAAGGTCACATCCGCGTCACTCCACACTTGCCGAAAATTTTGGTGGACACTCTCGGCTTCTTCGGTTTTCCCCTGCGCCCGCAAACTCTGTTCCAACCCAAAAAGCGACCACCCGCTTTGAGGGTGAGCCTGAAGATCTTCTCGAAATGCCTGTTCTGCTTCAACGGGCTTCCCGGCTTCCAGAAGTACCGCACCCAAAACCTGGCGGGACGGCAGATACCAATCCTTCGGTTCCGTATAATGCAATCCATCCTCCAGTTGAACAGCCCGGTGCACCTGACGCACCGCGGTCTCATAATCACCCTGGGCCGCAGCAATTTCTCCAGCCAGCACCGCCTCCGCGATATTGAGAATACTGACGACGGTATTCAAATCAAAAATAGTCAGGTTGGCCACAGCAGGGTCACGGGCACTCCTCGTGAGGTGCGCGAGTTCCTGTTGGGCAGCGTCTAATTTCCCTTGACGAACCCATGCCAACCCACGGGCATAATGCCAGATAGCCGTGGGATACAGTAAATCCACCGGTGGCGCGGGTTCTGAGAGAATTTCCGCCCAATTCCCGAATAAGGCTTTCGTATAAAGGGGAATGGACCAAAAATGTTGCAGGGTTCCCCCAAAACCAGGATCCCGCATCATTGCAGGATTCACTTGAGTCGCCGTATTCAAAGCCGCTTGCATCGCCAACTGCTGCAACCCGATCTTAATCGCCGCCGCCCACAGGAAATGATGATTGTGAGGAACATAGGCTGCCGTATAAATACTTTCCTCGTGTGAGTGACGTAGATAGTACTCATCCACATTGATCGCCTCTTGATTAGCCATCACGGCATCACGATAACGCCCAACACGGATATAGATATGGGCGGGCATGTGGACAAGATGTCCTGACCCGGGGACAAGAGCGGGCAATCGTTCAGCATCGGAAAGAGCCTTCTCGGGATTCGGGGAGGCTTCCATCACATGAATATAGAGATGAATGGCTAAGGGATGACTGGCGGATTGGTCCAACACGCTCTCTAGCGTCGACACAATTTCCGGTGTCCAGGGTTTTGGCTCTCCCCCCTTGCTCCAAAAATCCCAGGGATGCAGGTCCATGAGCGCTTCAGCCAACAACGCGCCAACGGCCGGATCGTCAGGAAACTGCTTGGCGACAGCCCGCATCGCCTCAGCATAGGCCGCATCGAGTGAGGACCGATCGGCCACAACCTCTTTGGAGTAGCGCGTCGCCAAGGCCTGAATGAGGGCGATTTCTTTATCAGTAGCCTGTTCTTTCAGCGCTAACGCCTTCTGCACCGCCGCAAAAGCCTGAGGAACGACCGAAGGATCCATCGGCGCATTGATATTCGGACCAAGTACCAACGCCTCCCCCCAATAACACATGGCGCAGTTCGGATCGCGCTGTTGAGATTCTCTGAAAGATCTGGCAGCTTCAGCATGATTAAATCCAAATGACAGAATCAGCCCTTGATCAAAAAACCGCTGCGCCATTGTCCCTTTGGAGGAGATAGGAAAATGATGTCTCCCTAATCCCTCTTGGAGCCGAACGGACTCTGCTAAGGCTTGGCCATGAAAGCCCACACCCATTCCCTGCATGGCCAAAAGTCCCAGAACCATTGACACCACAACCCGAATATGAGATCTCATTACACTCCTCCCTCTTTCACCATCCCCACACAACATCTTTCATTATAGCCTTTCTTAGCGCAATCGCTCTTTTTGGTGCAACTCATTTTTTGGGGAACACGCGTTGGCCTGTCACAAGTGTTTCAAAAATGACATCCTCAAGGCTCTCCATATAGTTATCCTGTGGCTTTTCCGTTAGGCTATCCAGCCTGGACACAGAGCCACCACCTTCACCTGGAGAAACCGACATGTTGGGAACGGCCATTAGCATGGAGTTAGTCATTCAGTACGGACTGCAAGCCGGTAGCGCATTACTGATTCTGGCGATTGGTGCCTTCCTGGCCAGATCAGCCGGTCAGTATACCCATCGAGCCCTGGCCAAAATTGAAATGGAAACTCCGATCCGACTGCTCATTATCCGGATTGTGAAGGGCATCATTTTTCTTTTCACCCTGCTGGTGGTACTTCAACAATTCGGGATTCAGATCTTCCCCCTGATTGCCGGACTCGGTGTCGCCGGCGTCGGCATCGGGCTGGCATTACAGGGAGTATTCCTCAACCTCTTTGCCGGGCTGAGTATAATCTTTACCAAGCCGTTTCGGGTCGGGGAATTTATCGATATCCTGGGAGAACATGGTGAAGTACAGACGATCGACATTTTCACAACCAAGCTGCGTCATCTGGATCGTTCCATCGTGGTCATTCCCAACCGGAAGATTATTGGCGAAATTCTGCATAACTATGGAAAGATCCGCCAACTCGATTTGATGGTGGGCGTGGCCTATGGCACCGATCTTACGCAAGCCCTGGCTTCCGTTCGAAGAATCGTCATGGCCAACCCGCGCGTATTACAGGATCCGGAGCCAGTGATTGGCATTACCCTCTTGGGAGATTCGTCAATCAATATATCCGTCAAACCGTGGGTGGCCATTCCGGATTATGTGCCAGCCCAGGCAGAACTGTACCAGGCCATTGTGGAGGAATTTCGAACCGACCACATTCAGATCCCTTTCCCCCAAAGGGAGATCCGGATGCTCAATGCAGAGTAACCTTCAAGCAGCCGAACCGTCGGAGCACGCGTCTCCGAACATTTCGGTTGACCAACATGAACGCCTCTTCTTGACAGAGGAAGCACCGAAAGGATTGCCCCTATGACCTATATGTATTTGTTCATGGCTATTGTGGCCGAAGTCATTGCGACCAGTTCCCTGAAGGCGGCGGAAGGTTTCACCAAATTAGGCCCAAGTCTGTTAGTGGTTATTGGATATGCCGCGGCGTTTTATCTTTTAAGCCTGGTATTGCGAAGCATGACGGTCGGCATCGCCTACGCCATCTGGTCCGGCGTAGGCATTGTTCTCCTGGCGCTCGTCGGGGCGATCGCCTTTCGGGAAATACCTGATGCCCCAGCGGTCATTGGGATGGGATTAATCATCGCCGGAGTGATCGTCATTCATGTGTTTTCGCAAACAGTCCGGTTGTAACGCTGCCTACCTCGACGATCAAATCCAATGCTTTCTTCGAAAACTCCACAACATGCCGATCGCGAGAAAGAGCATCACCCCCATCACAAGCGGATACCCCCACGGCCATTCCAATTCCGGCATTACCTTAAAGTTCATCCCATAGACGCCCACAATAAAGGTTAATGGAATAAAAATCGTGGCAATCACGGTCAGGACTTTCATGGTCTCATTCAGTTTATTGCTTAAACTGGTGAGATAAATATCCATCATGCCCCCCAGCATATCGCGGTAGGTTTCCGTCGTCTCAATCAACTGAATCGTATGGTCATACACGTCCCGCAAATAGATATGCGTGGACGATTGAATCAGCGGAGATTCTCCACGCTCCAAATGACTGAGCACCTCCCGAAGCGGCCAAATGGCTTTGCGAAGGAGAATCATCTCCCGTTTAAACTGATGTAACGTTCTCAGCGACTCTCGATCAGCTTGCGCAATGAGTCGATTTTCAAGCTCTTCAATATCTTCTCCAATTTTTTCCAACAGAGGGAAGTATTGGTCCACGATCGTGTCAAGATGAGCGTAGGTGAGATAATCAGACCCCGTTTTTCTCAAGCGGCCTTTTTCACTGCGCAGTCGTTCCCGGAGGCTGACAAAAGGATCATCGTTCCCCTCCAGAAAACACAAGACAAAATTACCCCCCACAATCAAGCTGACCTGCTCCACCATCAACGAGTGACCCTGGTCATGCCGCGAAACGGCTTTCAGCACAATAAACAGGTAATCGCCATAGTCTTCGATTTTTGGCCGCTGATCGGTATTAACGATATCTTCCACCACCAAGGGATGAAGTCCAAAGGCGGCCCCCAACTGCTGAAGGCCCTCGATATGATGAATGCCCTGAACCGTGATCCACTTGTTGGTTGGATTAGTAGCCAACGGCACAATCTCATCCACCCGGTCAGTTTGAAATTCCTGGAAAGCGTGCTCTGAATAGATCAGCGCTCTCAAGGACATGATCTCAAGTTTTTGTTCGCCGATATGGACCGGTGTCCCGGGCGGCAGACCCGATTTACTGGATCGCTTTTTCCGATGATTCTTCATCACCTGCTCCTCCAAGACACCCAACCAGGAATCGTGAGAATTGAACCGTATGCAATTGTCTCACAGGCAATACCCTCTTTGCATAGGGCTCATGGCTTGTGGATTCCAGGAATAGGCTTATTCTCCTCAATTCCCTAACGTATCCCGCCAACAACCCGCACCAGATCAAGTTCAGAAAAATAAATTCTCTAAGAACCTCTCTCGACCGACCCACGGCACCCCGATGTCACATGCCCGGAATGCCACATTGGGGAAGCGGTGAATGAACAGTTCATTTGTCTCATCCCGGGAGATCTCAACGACATTTTCGTAAGCGACCGAAAATCTCCGCAGAGAAGAAACCAACGCTTAAGAATTTTAAGAAATGAGCAATTTTTCCGGTGAGCGGGTATTTTCGAGAACAGAACTCTCGCCGGAATCATGAAGAATTTCCTCCGAAAAGCTCAAGAATTCAGGGGGCCCAAACCGATATATTTTCCATAATGGATTCCATGAGCCACCCCAACGGACCCATGACCCATACGGAAGATTTAGCGAGTTTCCTGCGGGACTTTGAAGACGGCGACTTGCAACGCTATACCTGTTTCGCCAGCGAATTCCGCGATCAACGGATGGAAGCAGGCTCAATAGCGGAAGCAGGATTTTGGAATACCGTCGTGAACCTGTGCATTGATGAACGAATGCGGCGGGATCAGGATATCAGGCGATTGGAATACATGTATCGTACCGGCGTTGATCCCGAACACTACTCCTAACCCGTCCAATCACTTTTCCCCTTCCGGACTTTCTGTTTTCCACGCCTCCAGTCGCTGTCGGGCTTTCTCCGCAAATTCACTGTCAGGATATTGCTGAATAATTTGTTCGTAGAGCTCCTGGGCATGAGCTCGATTATGCTGTTGCTCCTCAAACCGGGCGGTTTCAAAAACCTGCCGGGGATCTTCTCCACAGCCCATAAGCATTCCCAATACCAGACTAAGCCCGATGCACCGGTAAGCATTCCCCAAACCTGATAACATTTTTTTCATCAGAATGTTCATGCGATTTTTTTCCTCTCAACAACGCCGTTGGCGCAATTTTTCAACAGTCCCTCTAAGGAACGTTCCATGAATGGCCGATACACACTTTCATGCTGCCTGTTGCCAGAATTCATGATTCGAATGTACACCTTGAGGAAGGCCAATTGACCTATGAATGCTGAAGACGAACTGATTGACTCGCTGAGAAGTTTTAACGACTGCGAGATTCGCGTGTATACCCGTTTTGCGACAGAATGGAGAGATCAGCGATTAACCGATGGCTCGCAGGCTGAAGTCGCCTTTTGGAATTCCGTGATCTCCCTGCTCATAGAAGAACGTCACCGACGCAAAGATGAAGTGCAGCGCCTGGAGACCATGTTTCAAACGGGGCGCGATCCCGGTTAAGCGCCCAGAAGCTGCCGGCCCTTAAGCTCCTATCAAACCGTTCCTGTCAAAAGGTCTCCCCTGGTTTCCTCCATGATCAGCCAACCTCTTTTCACCATTTCCGTCTGCATGGATTCCCCCCAAGGCACCTGTCTATATATTCTTTAGAACGATTTCGTACAACGCTTTGGTACGTTTGGCAATCTTGTCCCAGCCAAAGAGTTCTTCCGCCCGTCGTCTCCCCGCTTTACCCATGGGCTCCCGTAATTCAGGATCTCGCATGAGTTGATTCAAGCGATCGGCCAACTCCTGCGCAAACCGTTCTGGATCTTTCGGCGTAAAGGGAGCTTCCTCAAATTGGTCAACCGGCACTAAAAACCCTGTTTCATCCTCCACCACGACTTCGGGAATCCCACCGACGGCAGAAGCCACGACGGGAACTTCACAGGCCATAGCCTCTAAATTGATAATCCCGAATGGTTCATAAATGGAAGGGCAGCAAAAGACACCGGCATGGGAATACAACTCAATAAGGCTTGGTTTGTCGAGGATATCCTGTATCCAATAAATATGCCCGCGATGCGCGGACACCTCCTCAAGCGCCTCTTTCACTTCCGCCGCCATCGCCGGCGTATCCGGAGAGCTGGCGCATAACACGACGGGAAACTCCTCATCCAAATAGGAAAGAGCTTTAATTAAATAGATAATACCCTTCTGCCGGGTGATCCTGCCCACAAACAGGACATAGGGTTTTCCAGTGGGAATCCCGTATCGGGTTAAGACCGCATGGCTTTGCACCTTCTGAAATTCCTGAAGATCAATCCCGTTATGGATGACATGAACCCGTTCTTCGGGGACCTGGAACAATCTCAGAATATCCTTCTTCGTTCCTTCGGAAACGGCAATAATGGCGTCAGCCATCTCCAGCGCCGCCTTCTCGACCCATAATGAATAATCATAGCCACCGGCCAGTTGTTCCCGTTTCCATGGCCGAAGAGGCTCCAACGAATGGGTGGTGATCACCAGTGGAATCCCGTAATTGAGCTTGGCCAGAATACCTCCTAAATGCGTATACCAGGTATGGCAATGGACCAGGTCCGCATCCACTCCATCGGCATTCATCTGCCAACAACGGTGCACAGCGCCAAAGACCGAGTGCAGGGGTTTGGGTGCCCCCAACGGAGTCTCTCCTAAGGGGAGCCCTTGAACCTTCAGGTTTCCCTGGTCCACCTGTTGATCCCCGAAACAACGGACTTCTACGGGAAGAAGGTGCGACAATTCCCGGCTCAAATATTCCACATGGGCCCCGGCTCCGCCATAAGTGTACGGGGGAAATTCATTGGTAAACATCAAGGCTTTCATCGTCAATCAGACTCCATCGTCATCATAAAATTCCTTGCAGGCTTGTACCTTAAAAGAAAATTCGCACGAAGTCACCAGAAATACCACAAACGTCAGGAGGAAAAATAGAATGATTCAGCACAGAAAAAGACAGATATGGGAGTTGTAACAACAAATCTGGCTAACTGGCCCTGCTTTTTCCTTATGAAGGCCAGAAATGCCTAGAAGGAAATCGACAAAAATTTCCAGACTCACTTGAAGTTTTTCCGAATATAAACCAAAGTGGGCGGTCCTAAACAGGCTATATTGCAAAGAATACCGCTCAACGATTACCGTAGGACAGCGAATGGACTTCTTCCGTTAAAGATGAAAGAAAGGATGAGCAGGAATGGCAGCTTTTCAGTATCAGGAAATCTTTGAACACGCGGCGGATACCACGACCTACCGAAAACTCACGTCCGAGTATGTGTCTACCTCAACCTTCGAAGGCCAGGAAATCGTTAAGGTCCAACCCGAGGCCCTCACGCTCCTGGCGCGGGAGGCCATGGATGACGTCGCACATTTATTGCGACCCGGTCACCTCGCCCAGTTGGCCAAAATCCTGGACGACCCCGAGGCCTCCGATAACGACCGCTTTGTCGCCATGGAACTCCTCAAAAACGCTAACATCGCCGCGGGCCGTGTGTTGCCAGGCTGCCAGGATACAGGCACAGCCATCGCCATGGGATATAAAGGGCAACAGGTCTTCACCACCGGCCGTGATGCCGAAGCCATTTCCCGGGGCATCTTTGACGCCTACGATATCCGCAACCTGCGATATTCACAGATGGCCCCGCTCGACATGTACACCGAAGAAAATACCGGCACCAATCTTCCGGCCCAGATCGACCTTTACACCAAACCGGGGTCGGAGTATCAATTTTTATTTATTGCCAAGGGCGGTGGCTCCGCCAACAAAACGTTTCTCTTTCAAGAGACCAAAGCTCTGCTTAATCCCAAATCCCTCCTGGCCTTCGTAGCGGAAAAAATCCGGTCGCTCGGCACTTCCGCCTGTCCCCCCTATCACCTGGCTCTGGTCGTGGGCGGCCTGTCCGCCGAATTCACCTTAAAGACGGTCAAACTCGCCAGCTGCCATTATCTGGATAACCTCCCCACCTCTGGAAATCCGCAGGGGCGCGCGTTCCGTGACCTGGACATGGAAGAACAAATCTTCCAGCTCTGCGCAGAGACCGGCATCGGCGCGCAATTTGGCGGAAAATACTTCGCGCACGACGTGCGGGTGATTCGCCTGCCGCGTCACGGCGCGTCCTGCCCGGTGGGATTGGGCGTCTCCTGTTCGGCGGACCGCCAAATCCTGGGCAAGATCACCAGGGAAGGCATCTTCCTCGAACAGCTTGAAACCAACCCGGCTAAATACCTCCCGGACGTCACCGAACAAGACCTGGGCGGGCGTGTCGTCAAGATCGACCTCAACCGGCCGATGGGAGAAATCCTGGCAGAACTTCGCAAGCATCCCGTGGCCACACGACTCTCTCTCACCGGTCCCATCGTCGTCGCCCGGGACATCGCCCATGCCCGACTCAAGGAGCAGTTGGATGCGGGAAAAGGCCTGCCCCAATACCTCAAAGACCATGTAGTCTATTACGCCGGCCCGGCCAAAAAACCACAGGGACACGCCTCAGGATCGTTCGGTCCCACCACCGCCGGACGCATGGATTCCTACGTGGATCAGTTTCAAGCCGTGGGTGGCAGCATGGTCATGCTGGCGAAAGGCAACCGCTCAAAACAGGTGCGTGAGGCCTGTGGGAAACATGGCGGGTTTTATCTCGGCTCCATCGGCGGCCCCGCCGCGCGACTGGCCGAACACAGCATCAAAAAAGTGGAGGTTCTGGAATTCGAAGATTTAGGTATGGAAGCAGTATGGAAAATCGAAGTAGAAGACTTCCCGGCCTTTACCGTCATCAACCATGAAGGCAAAGACTTCTACGCCGACCTAGACACCCAACGGCCTCCGACGCTGGTCCAACCGAGGTGATTAGGAGAAAAAGTAGAAGGAGAAAATTGTCGCTTGCTTAAGCCCCAATCACGGTGTCATTCTGAGCCCGAGGCGAAGAATCCAGCCCTCGCAATGCCCTTCGTTGCGAACATGAGATCCTCACTTCTTTTTCTTGGCCTTCTTCGCCGGTTTCTTTGAGCGAACAGCCGCTTCATATGATCGCCCTGCCCAGATCTTCGCTTCCTCCGGATCGTCAAAGATGCCCTCGGGTGCCATATAGAACGACATCTTGACCGTCTTGCCTCTTTTTTCGTACTGGAATTGGTCTAATCCTCGTTCTTCGAAAAACTTCGCAGCCGTATCGTTGGCTTTGAGATACAACATATCATTTACAACCAGACCGAACATTAGCCCCTTGTGGAAGATCCCATAGCCACCGAACATGCGTCGTGGCTGAATGGGTCCAAATTCCGCGAACACTTCTTTGAGATATTCAACATACTTGGTCATACGACTGCTCAGGAGGTTTTTTGTAGGCACAACGCATGCGCTCAGGTGCGTAGATGCTTAGCACGTCGTTTGGAACGTATTGTTAAGTCCGCTCACGCCAGACCATCGGATTACGCCGGGCGTGAAATACCGATAGCACGATGAGCCGATCGTTTCGGATACGGAAGAAGATTGAGAACGGAAATCGTCGTACACGTATGCAGCGCACGTCCTGAAGCATCTTCGGAAAGCGTTGTGAATTTTCACAGGCTTGCAGCAGCGCCCTTTCGATTTCTGCCACGAACTCTCCACCCAGTCCGGGCTTCTGAGTTTCATACCAACCGGCCGCTTCGTCATACTCAAGACGAGCAGCTCTTCGAAAAAACGGCTGCAAACTCATTTCCCGAGGCGGGAAAGAGTGGAAGCTTTCACCTGTTCCCACGATGTCAAATCGTCTGGATGAGCATCATCCTCTTCGATTCTCTTCTGGAGCTCAGCGCGTTGGGCCTCGGTGAGTGGGACGGCCGCACTATCAGCCGCAATGCTATCCCAAATTTCCTCTACCAGGGCCAGCCGTTCCTCAATAGGGAGCTGGTCAATACCCAGAGATTTAATTGAAGCATTCATACGGGCCACCTCCAAGACTCAGGGTCAATTGAGCAAATGGGTTGAAGGCAAGTAATGAGGGACATTGCTTAATGCGCAGTCTCGGAGGCAAGGTTTTCCGCCTACAACTTGGGGATCTAGCATAATTCCGGACAAATCGTTCATATCATCATCCTACAGGTTTCATGGCATTATAGCGGAAAACCGACTAGTTGACGAACCAAACATTGCTGAAGGAGAGTGGCGCCCATCTGTTGCTGTTGCCCTTGTGGGGGCAATTCTACCAAGAGCCTGATTCTGTATAAGAGGGTGACAGGAAAGGCAGACCGCCCCAGAGCAAACAGCTAGAACTCAACCAAGGTTGTAATTCTGAGCCCGAGGCGAAGAATCTAGCTCAGGCAATACCTACCTGCGAACGTCAGATATTCACTTTTTTCTCTTCGCCTTCTTCACAGGTTCTTTTTATGCGAACAGCCGATTCATATGATCGAACGGCCCAGATCTTCGCTTCCTCGGGATCGTCAAATTAGTTCAAAATAATTTCCGCCCTGTTCAGGAACATCATTAAACTCACTGGTGCTGCCGGGTTTCGGCCCGGCAGCCGAACTACTTTGGTTTCGGCCAAAGTAGTCAAAACCATCTTGGCCGTACTGTGGCCCTTCGGGTTCCCTTGTATGTTTGTTTTTCCTTGTATGTTTGTTTTTCCTTCCTTGCTTGGTAGTTTGGGGAAGGCTTGTGACGAGGTGGCCACTTCGTCGCAAGGGCCGGGTACGATCGCGATGTTCCCTTGAATGGTCTTCGTCGCGCAGCA
>JAOUGQ010000335.1 GCA_029865515.1 Nitrospirota bacterium | reverse complement strand
TTTCTGAATGGGGTTAAGATCCACACGCGTCTCTTGTCGTCACTTTTGAGGCGGGACTATTTCCTACGCAGGTTTCTGGCCGCCAGCCAATGGTTCACCGTCACGATATGGCCGACATTCCCTCCTCCCCTGTTCCTTCTTCTCCCGGCCGACCGGCTATCCCGCAAGGTATTTGGGCGCTGGGCCTGGTGAGTCTGTGTATGGATATGTCTTCAGAGCTGATTCATAGCCTGCTTCCGGTCTATATGGTGACGGTGCTTGGAGCCAGTCTGTTGTCAGTAGGCCTCATTGAGGGAGTTGCTGAAGCGACGTCCTTACTCACCAAGATGTTTTCCGGCGTGCTGAGTGATTATTTGGGCAAACGGAAGTTGCTGACCGTGATCGGCTATGGTCTGGCGGCGGTGACGAAACCGTTGTTTCCGCTGGCCTCAAGTCTGACAACTGTGTTCCTCGCCAGGTTCCTGGACCGCGTGGGAAAGGGAATCCGAGGGGCCCCGCGTGACGCGCTTATTGGCGAGTTGGCCCCTCCGAACCTGCGAGGAACCTGTTACGGCCTTCGCCAATCGCTCGATACCGTCGGTGCCTTTCTCGGGCCTCTGATGGCCATGGGGTTGATGGTCCTGTTGGCCAATGATATCCGGACCGTGTTGTGGGTGGCCGTCATTCCTGCCGTGCTGGCCGTGTTCCTTCTTCTTGTGGGGGTTCAGGAACCTCAATCGACGCATCCGGTGGGAGTGCCCCGGAAGGTGATCCGGTTTTTTGATTTGCCGCGGATGGGTCCGGCCGTGTGGTGGATTGTTTTGCTGGGAGGGTTGTTAACTCTCGCGCGGTTTAGCGAAGCCTTCCTGGTCTTGCGGGCTGAACACGCCGGCTTACCGGTGGCGTTTATTCCGATGGTGATGGTCGTGATGAGTGTGACGTATGCGGTGTCGGCCTATCCCGCCGGCTGGCTTGCCGATCGGATGAGTCGCCGACCGCTTCTGGTCGCGGGATGTCTGGTCTTAATCATGGCGGATGCGACGCTGGCTGTTGCCAGCGACGTGGCCATGGTTCTGGTTGGAGTTGGGCTCTGGGGCATTCACATGGGTCTTACGCAAGGCCTCCTGGCCACGCTCCTCGCAGATGCCTCACGGCCTGAACTCCGTGGAAGCGCGTTTGGGGTGTTTAGTTTCGTGAGCGGTGGGGCCCTTTTTCTCGCGAGCATGCTGGCTGGTTTTCTTTGGGACCAGTTCGGTCCTTCAGCCACGTTTCTTGCCGGCGCGGCGTTGACTGCCCTCGCCTTGTTCGGCTTTGTTGTGCATAACCCGGACCTTCATCACTTGAAGAATGAGTAAGAAGTGCGTTCCCTTTCGTCGAAATGGAGAGCCTATGAATACCGTGTTGTCGTATGCCGGGGCCGCGCTGGCTGAACTTAGTGGATGCTTTGCTTTTTGGGCCTGGTTGAGACTTGGGCGGTCGGCCTGGTGGACGGTGCCCGGCATTGTGAGTCTGATGGTGTTCGCCCTGTTGCTCACTCGAACAGACGCTGTCTTTGCGGGGCGAGCGTATGCGGCGTATGGCGGAGTCTATATCGCGGCCTCTCTCTGTTGGCTCTGGGGCGTTGAGCAGATACCACCGGATCGTTGGGATGTGCTCGGGGCCGCCCTGTGTTTCGTTGGTGCGGCCCTCATTCTTTGGGGGCCACGCCCTCTGGCATGAAACGGGACACTTCCCCTGAATCGATTGCAAATCGTGGTTTGGTGGAAGATGGAGGGGGTCTTATACCTGTTGACGAGGGGTCTTGCGTACCGCCTCGTCAACCGGTGAGGCATTGGCTTTAACGAAGGGCTACCCGGCGTTATTTTTTGGCTTTCTTTTCGGCTCGCTTTTCCTTCATGGTTTTGGCGGGTTTCTTTTTGGTTTCTTTGCGTGCGTCCTGGCTTTTCCCCATGAGTGTGCTCCTTGTGTTGTAAGTGGTACGGCCCTTTGTGTTGTGCCGTTCGGTGGAGAATGGTAGCGAACCTGTCAGAAAAAGTATAGATGGGATGGTGTGGAGATGCAGGAACGTGAGGTTGATGGGAGCCCGAGAGAGCGATTTATGACGAACACCTGAGTGCTGCTGGCAAATGTTCGAGGTGACGGTACGGTAGAAATAATGGCTAGCGGCATGATAAAAATCTAGAAAGTTCGTTGGGAAAAATTTTATGATGCCGGCGAAAGGAGGACACAATGGCTGATCAATGGATGATTCGCGGTGCGGGATATGCCAATTGTAATTGTGCCTATGGTTGTCCCTGTCAATTTAATGCGAAAACGACCAATGGGTTTTGTGAAGCCATGGGTGCCGGACGGATTGATGAAGGCTACTTTAATGACACCCCATTGGATGGCTTGAACTATGTCATGCTCTTGCAATGGCCTGGGGAGGTGGCTGAGGGCAACGGCAAACAGCAAGTGATGATCGATGAGCGGGCGGATGCTGCCCAGCGCGAAGCGCTCCGGAAAATTCTCCATGGGGAATCAACTGCCCCCGGGGCAACCCATTTCTTTGTGTATAACAGTACGATGTCTGAGGTCTTGGAGACATTGTTTGTGCCTATTGAGTTGTCGATTGATGTGGATGCTCGGGAGGCGAAGGTGTCTGTTCCGGATTTAGTGGAATCTACCGGGACGCCCATCATCAATCCACACTCGGGACAACCGTCGCGGGCTCGAATCGATTTGCCCAATGGATTTGAATATTCTCTGGCCGAAATGGGCAATGGGTCGACGAAGGCTCAAGCCGGGATTAGTTTGAACCTTTCTAATAGTTACGGACAATTTACTATTCTGCACATGAACCAGGATGGGGTGATTCGCTCAGCGCGTTCTCACCTTTCCTGAGTCAATTCTTGCTTCTTATGGCTTGGTTTCCTCCAAGCAACCGTTCTTCCCGCGATCAAATAGCTATTGTGGCATCCCTAGCTGGCGTGACGGCTTTGGCCTGGGCTTATCTCCTGATATTGGCGGGATCCATGTCGACGATGGGATCAGGGGAGGCCCATCTGACCGATTCGCTTATGGGTCTGCGGTCTTGGACCATGGTGGATGGGGTGTTCATGTTTCTGATGTGGGCCACCATGATGGTAGGCATGATGTTGCCGAGTGCCGCCCCGATGACATTGTTGTATGCGGGAATGGTCCGCAAAGCCGGGCGGCAGGGAACCCCCATGGCTTCGACCGCCGTGTTTGTGTCCGGCTATGTGGCCATGTGGGGTCTGTTTAGTGTGGGCGCCACTGCCGTGCAGTGGGTGTTGCATGAGGCGGCCATGCTCACTCCGTTGATGGCGGCCAGGAGTCAGGTGCTAGGAGGGGGGCTGTTGATAGTCGCAGGTGTGTATCAGCTGACGCCGTGGAAGGCCGTGTGCCTGGATCACTGCCGGTCGCCCGCCCATTTTATTGCGGAACATTGGCGAGCGGGTGCTTGTGGCGCGTTTCGTTTGGGACTTCATCATGGCGCATTTTGTTTGGGATGTTGTTGGGCCCTGATGGGGTTGTTGTTTGTGGGTGGGGTGATGAATATGCTCTGGATCGCG
>JAOUGQ010000334.1 GCA_029865515.1 Nitrospirota bacterium | reverse complement strand
ATTCATTTGGCTAGAGCCTGCAAGGTATTGCGGTAGCGAGCCATGAATTTTTTCCCGATTTTAACCTGTTTCTCAAATTCCGGATCATAGGGTAGGGCGTGATTCGATAGCTGCCATCCGATGCTTCGGTCAAAAAGACTTTATCACCATTCTGCACATTCAGACGCGACAACACTTCTTTGGGAAAAACCACACCCAGGGAATTGCCGACTTTACGGACTTTAATATCCAGCATAGCCTAGCCTCCTTTATAAAATTATAACCTAATCTTATAACAGCCTCGATTGACTGCCAGTCGATAAAGCGAGGCAAAAGACCCCCCACCTGGATGAAACATCTTTAAGGAGGAACTGGATGAAGCCCATCTCCTAGTCATTTCTTTTCCAATGAATCAGGTTCTTTTCTGGGGCAATCTGGGACATAAGGGACAACTGGGAATGTAGCGAAATGCCCCAACTATTTCTCACTTATCCGAAATCCTTAATGAATGTCACGGCAATTTTGGGCACGCAATTTGGAATGGAAAGAAAAGGCAAGTCCCTTTATGAAAACCAGTGAAAGAAGTTCGGAATGATTCAAAACTGGCAAGAAGCAATTTCATGTCACTAAACTAAGGAGAAAGTCCGGATGCAAGAATTTTGGCAACAGATCCAATCGGGAGCCTCGGTCATCGTCGCAGCAATTTTCTTCGCCTCTGCTTCCGTGTGGGCGGGAAGCGCGGGGGATCTTCAGCCCCGGGTGCCACCCGAACGCATGGAACAGGCCAAATCCTTTATCAATCCGTTTACTGTCACAGATGCATTCATTGCGAATGGGAAAAAAATCTATGAAGGGAAAGGGTGGTGCGCCTATTGCCATGGCTGGGAGGGGATTGGGACACCGAGTGCCGGTCGAACCCTTCCTCCTGATATCACGATGCCAACCAATTTCGCTGATGCGGCCTGGCAGGCAGCCCGAAGCGACGGTGAAATTTTCTGGGTTCTGATTCATGGCAGTCATGGGACCGATATGGTGCCCTACATGCCACAATATATCACCGACAAGGAAGCGTGGGAGGTCATTGCTTATATCCGAACGCTCGGAGGAATGTGAGGGGACATCTATGATGACAGGAGCAGGCAAGCCCATAGGTAAGGATGCCTTTTTTTCTACATAAATAAGGAGGTGGACTGATGCAGGAATCACACTTGAGTAAATGTCATTTGGCGGGGGTGGCCGTTCTGATGCTGGCGGTATTATCAGCTTGTAGTCATTACGGTAAACACGAAGTATCGAAAACGGCCAAAGCGACCATTCAAGGGTGCACGGACCCCGGGATTACAGGGACGGCCACACTCAAAGAATTTGAATCGCCCGAAGGCATTAAAAAGGTGTATGTCCAGATGGAGGTCAACGGCTTAAAGGACGGTAAGCATGCCGTACATATCCATGAAACAGCCAGTTGCCAACCCTGTGGGGCTGCCAAGGGTCATCATGATCCCGGGCCATTTGGCAAATCGACCCCGGACGCGCCGGATTTTAATCATCCCTTCCACATGGGTGATCTCGTGAATATTACCGTGGTGAACGGGGTTGGGAAGCTGCATACCGTGACCACCCGTGTGGCGTTATCGGATGGCCGGTTGAGCGTGTTTGATCAGGATGGGAGTGCGTTCATTATCCACACCAACGAGGATCTTTATTGCGATCAGGATAGCGAACTCAACCCGGGATGCGCCGGCGGGCCACGGGATGCCTGTGGAATTATTGAACCGATGCCATCGATGTAAGGAAAAGCGATCGTGTGGTGGCAAGGCTCTACAGAAGGGAACACACAAGGAGGAGCGATGAAGCAGACATTGCAATGGGCGAGTGGATGCATTTTCGCGCTGGCGGTGGGTGGATCGCCAGTGTTAGCGCAACAGCATGGGCATCAACAAATGATGATGCCACGTGTACCTGCAGATAAGCTGGCAGAAGCCAGAGCACTGGTGAATCCGTTGCCGCCCTCGCCGGACATTGTCGAAAAAGGCAAATCCATTTATGAAGGGAAAGGCGGCTGTATCAATTGTCATGGTGCGAGTGGGCGAGGCGATGGCCCAGGTGCAGCCACTCTCAATCCGCCACCTCGTGTGTTCCGGTCACATGGGTTTTGGAGACACCGGTCTGAAGGAGAAATTTTTTGGGTCATCAAAAACGGATCGCCGGGGACCGCAATGATCCCCTTTAGTGGATTGCTCTCGGATGAAGAGATCTGGACCGTGATGCAGTATGAGCGAAGTTTTTCCGGAGGACCCCAAGGCGGAGGAGGTCCTCAGGGAGGCGGACGACACCAGGGCCGGGGAATGAGGCAACAGCAGGGTAGACAGGAAGGGCCTGGCATGGAATCAGGGGCAATGGCCATGGCAGGCCAACAGGCGGATCCGGGTGAGGACGTCATGGATAAGGCGAAGAAAGCCAAAGCCGCTTCCATTGGTATTGCCGAGGCCATTGCTGTCGCCAACAAACATATGCCCGGAACGGTGCTGGAAGCCGAGTTTGAAGCTGAAGAAAATCAGGCTTTCTGGCAAGTGGAGATCGTCACCGACGATGGCAAAAACATGGAAGTCAAAGTGGATAGCCAAACGGGAGCGATTCTCTCGTCCGAAGAAGAAAAGCCGAAAGACGTCCAAAAGCCTATGCGGCATGGAAAAGGCAAGATGCATCAAGGGGCGAAAGGTGAGCACGAGTGTTGTGGAGGTATGGGCGAAGGAGGCATGGAAGGTGAATGTATGGGAGAAGGGTGTATGAAAGGCCACAAGCAGGAATAGCGTGTGTCGGGACTGAAAACGATCAACGGATAGGAGCAAATGGAAAGAGAGGATCGTATTCACTGCTAGGCTCTAATCCAGTTGTCATTCTGAGCCCACAGCCAAGAATCTGAGTCCAAGGCGAACATCCCAAGGTTCAGCAAAATCCTTCGTGGGTCTTGTCCGGAGCTGGCCAAAGGGCTCAAAAATAGCAGGGATGGGGAATACACACTCTTCGGAGGCAGTTCCGGTATGAGGTATTGAGAATCCATCCACGCTTCTGATCCCCGATAATTTTTATTGGGCATCCATTCTGGCTTGTTTCGGATAGATTCGGCTGACCACTTGCGGGGGTGAGCAAGACAGAGGATCTGGAGAGCAAAGCATCCATCAAGCATTGGCAGACCGATGAATTTCAGATTTTTATACAGTAACCCGGCACTTCTTCTCGCTAGCATGGTTGCAGGAATGGCTTTGTCCGCAGGAGCTGCTTCACCTCCGGGTCAGGGGGAAAAGATCGTCAAATCGGCCTGTGTGGGTTGTCATCGCATTAAAGGTGAACCGATGCCGCGCTCGACCAAGCAAGCGCCGGATTTGATCTGGGCGGGAAATAAATATCAACCAGCTTGGTTGGTGGCCTGGCTCGAACATCCGAATGAACAGCTTTATCCGGTTGGCTACGACTTCAATGTTAAACGAAAGGGACGGCATCTTTCACTCTCATCAAAAGAAGCGGAACAGGTTGCCGATTTTTTAAGCACCCTGAAAGATAGTAGAGTCACCGAAGGTATCATGAA
>JAOUGQ010000333.1 GCA_029865515.1 Nitrospirota bacterium | reverse complement strand
TTAAAATCCACGTCTTTGATGAATGGCATGCCAGGCGCGCCGAAGGGATAAATCAAGCTTGTCGCCGTGTGGACCGTCCTGGTCCTTCCCCCACGGGATGGAAACCCAACCGTTTCTCCGGGGTTAATGACCGCGAGAGATTTCTGTCCAACCGTACCCAACCCCGCTACTTCAGGAACACATCCAAGCCCAGAGGCTGAGGGGGTTCCTGTATTCGCACATTCAAACCAATTTCCTGGTTGGTCTCCGGCCAGAAACGACACGGTTGGTTCAGCAGCCTGGGCCATGCCAGCCGTGCTCCATCCCACCAACATAATAGTGAGTAATGCCCCTAAGAGGCGTCGTTTTTTCATAGTGCTTTCCTTTACGGCTTAATCTTTGCCTTGTTCACCTATCGCGTTTTTATGTGGAGCCTTCCCCGTCCGTGAGAGCGGGGAAGACTCCACTCAATCAGGGTGCAGGTGCAGGACCTGCAACCACATCAAGCTCCGAAATCATACCCAAGGTGGCATGAAAGAGGATATGGCAATGGAAGAGCCACCGCCCCAAACCTCCCCCAGTGGGTGTCGGAGTCGCCAACACCTTCCCCTTGGCATCATAAAAATTTGGACGATCAGTCAATTTAACTCGGAACTTGAGAGTGTGTTTCGAAGGAATGTCCACTTCGTCGACAAACTCACGATACCCATAGTCATATACCACTGTTCCCGCCTTACTCAGGTCTCTCGGCTGAATCGAAAATCCATGTAAATGGAACGGGTGGTGCGCCCCTGTCTCGTTGGTCACTGTGAGTTCCAACGTGTCTCCGATCTGTGCAAACCGAGCTGAACCTGGAAGCGTATTGTGGTCATGGTCTCCCGATATCCCATTCACACCAAGCTGGCCACCTGAGTTCGTGAACGTGATGGGGTCCCCCATCCCTGAGGCGAGGAGACTCCCTGGACCTTCACCTGGAAGAGTAAGCACCTGGACCAGATCAGTATCTGGACGCAGCGGCGTGCCATTCGCAATCGTATATGTTCCCCCGCTACCTGCAACATTCAGATGCATCACGGGAACAGTTGGAATCCATGCATAACTATTGAGTCCACCAGCCCGTTGGAAGTCTTCTGTCCAGAGAGTCAGCACGCCTGAGGCAGTTCCTGGAATCGCCGCGACCACATCCTCGCGACTTCCCGGTGGGATCAGGATCTGGCCCTGCTTATAGTTGAATTTAAACCCAGGCCCGGCAACATCCCCCTCAAGACGAGCTTGGTCAAGCAGTCCGCCTTGCCCACCGATTCGGACAAGGTTGACTTGCTGGCCCGCGCTGTCAGTCAAATGGAGGCGTACGTAACGGGTCGCCGAGGAATTGATCACCTGCAACCGAAGTCCCTGACCTGCGGTCACGTCAAGTGTCTGCGCCCCAGCTGCAAGAGCGCCAGGGTTCTCAGGAGTTCCAGCCCTCCCCCCAACATTGACACCGTTCGTGAGGACCGTTTGCCCTTCGCCAACTGGAGGGCCTGTCATAATATTCGGGACCTCTCCTGCCTTGAATACCGATCCAAGGTTCCCTTCTTCGTCAACCGGAAACTCCTGGCAAAGCACCTTTGGAGTCTTACCAGCCCAGGTCCCCGCCCACGAGCCACTGACATGCGGCAACGTGAAGGTATCATAGGTCGCCGCATCATTGGTCCCTGGGGCTTTGCACACCGTAATATCGCTGAGCACTAGCGTCTTGGTCTGCCCTGCCGAAGGGAGTGTGCCACCCTGGAGGTCTGCATCGAGCTGTTCAGTCACAATCAACGACCCATAGAGCCCTTGGAAGACTTGGTTGGTCGATGAGTGGTGATGGGGGTGGTACCAGAAAATCCCCGGTCGCGTGACGGTGAACTTGTAATCGAATTTGTGCCCTGGCTTCAGTTGCTCTTGTGTCAGTGGCGTGCCGTCACTGGCATTGTTCAGCTCCACGCCATGCCAGTGGATTCCCGTAACCTCTTTATTGAGCTTGTTTTGGAAATGCACAATGACCGTGTCTCCCACCTTGAGCCGAAACTCCGGCCCCGGTATGGTCCCGACCACTCCCTCACAGACATCAAAATTGGCACAGCTCTTAAACGTGAGCGCATTCATCACCGTTACGCCATTGCCGATATTGACCGTGGCCTCATCGGCCACCAGATAGGTCTCGACGATATTGCCAGCAGGATTGACGTCAACGACCTGCGGCACTTCATACGGACTGCCTCCGCTCGTGGCATATACCGATTTTGTACCAGCCACACACAGCATGAGCGCCAAGACCCCGACGAAATACGTTTTCCAATTGTTGACGTTCGCGACTTTCGCAGAATTACCCGGTAAACTTTTCGCCATGATACATCTCCATAGTGTTTTAACAAACGATCGGCTTGCATCCTGAAATGAATTCCTCCTATAGATTGGGCAGGAGAAACAGTGTGGGTCGTACTTTGAGGTCCCTCGGTTCCTCCGCCGACACGGCCGTGGCAACCCCCAGTACGAGCATGTCTGAAATCAAAAATCGAACTTTCAATTGTGCTGTACCTCTTATACCGTCATAAACCAATTTGGTGATACGCCTTAACCTTGTCAGGCGGGACCGTCGAAATCCCTGGCTACCGCGATGCCTCGACCTCTCGCGAGTCCCCTCGCACGATACCCTCCGACGGGCTTGTCACAGCTTCACCGAACAAGAGGCTGTCCGAAATGCCCAAGACCATAACCTGCGTTTCTCTGAGCGCCATGCAGCTGATCCTGCGAAGGCATATCCCAGATTTCTCGTCCGTCCACAGTGCGGCGCGAAAAATTATGCCACCCGGCATCTGGATGTCAATGAAGTATTACTGCCAAATCCTGCGCTTTAATAACAGTGACTCCACAGTGAATCAGGTTCATGTCCCCTGTGTCGCCCAGTTCTCCTGTACCAGCACATAGGTGGTGATAAACATGGAGACATACGGCAGCATGAGTAGCTTCGCATCCTTCATGAACAGCCACCCATTGCACCAATGCCTCATGACCTTGGCAAAGCATGCCCTGCTCATGGGATTCGGTCTCGGAAGATTCGGCAAGGGGTCAACGTTCACTATCCGTCGGGTGCCAATATGTAAACCGGTGGTCGCCGCGTAGCTCTCAAGCAAATTTCATTCCTACAGGCCAAAACTGCTACACCATTAAAATGTCCGATCCAAGACGGCACTTCTTTGATCAGAAAATACAGACAGCCTGTGGTCTTCACGCGATATTCGTCACCTGAATGGGATGGTGGCCTCAACTCTCAGGTAGGATCACAAGGCAAGCGGAATTACCTCTCACGCGTCAATGTATCCAAATAGATTCGGTATCTAATTCGATACATCTACTCCAAGCCGGAGTCTTGTACTGAGAGAAGACATGAACCATGCGTTAGGAGCCAGCACCTTACTAGTGCCGACGCGCTCACGGACGGCGATCATTCAGAAAGCCAATCAGTCAGCATGGTAATTGGCTCGGGCTATAGATGAGCCGTTGAATGAGAATGGTTCGTATGCCCACACAGTCCTTTTTCCCACTGTACAAAGTACCTCACCGCTTCCG
>JAOUGQ010000332.1 GCA_029865515.1 Nitrospirota bacterium | reverse complement strand
CCGTGTCTCATCCCTTTATCGAACGATTGTTCGGCATCATTCGTCGAGAATTTTTGGATCACCTGCTATTCTGGAGTGCATCTGATCTGGAACGGAAGTTAGATGTTTTCAAGGAGTATTACAATAGCAGTCGGATCCATCAGAGCTTGAGTCAGCAAACTCCCGAGGAAGCGGCGGGGAAGGATCCACCGCCATCGGTAGACCCAAGACATTTTGTGTGGCAGTCACATTGTCGGGGATTGTTTCAGACACCAATAGCCGCATGATTAGGAATTCGCCAGGCACAAGACGAGAGTTATGAAAAAAGATTTTTCACTTGAGGATGTGGTCAAGCTTGCTAACGATATTGTCATCGTTACTGAAGCCTATCCCCTTGATGAACCAGGACCAAAAATTGTTTATGTCAATCAGGCGTTTACCGATTTAACCGGGTTTGCTCCCGAAGAGGTCATTGGGAAAACTCCAAGAATTTTACAGGGGCCTGATTCCAATCCTGAAACCCGGGCTGAAATACGGGCCGCCCTGGGGAAAAAAGAGTCTGTCAGAACAGCCATCGTAAATTATTCAAAGTCTGGAAGAAAGTATTGGTTGGATATCAATATTATTCCATTAAAGAACCGCAACGGGGAGGTGACGCATTTTGCTGCAATTGAAAGGGATTTGACTGAAATCAAAAAAGCGGAGGAAGAAATCAGGAAAAAGAATACACAGCTCGCGGAATTGAACGAGACAAAAAACAAGTTCCTGGGTATTGCCTCTCACGATTTGAGGAATCCGCTTTACACGATTCGATCCTTCAGTCAAATCATTCAAGAAGGGACTGTGGGCAAGGTCAACCCCGAACAAAAGGAAATGCTGGGGAAAATTTATACTGCCAGTACTTTCATGAAAGCTTTACTGGAAAACCTGCTTGACATCTCCAAAATTGAAAGTGGCAAGATCGAATTAGAGAAACAGATTCAGGATTTCAACCTGATAGTCCAACAACAGGTCGAGTTAAACCAACTCTTGGCCAAGAAAAAAAATATTACCCTCCACATGACCTTGAGCGATCTTCCTCTATTGTCTTTTGACCAGGGCGCAATCATACAGGTAATGGGAAATTTCATCGGCAATGCCATCAAGTTTTCTCCTCCCAACACAGCAATTTTTATCGCTACTGAACACACAGAGAATGGTATCCGGTTTTCAGTTCGCGATGAGGGACCAGGCCTTTCCAAAGAAGACCAGGAGTTATTGTTTAAAGAGTTTCAGACTCTAAGCGCCAAGCCCACTGGAGGGGAAAAGTCAACGGGTCTGGGTTTGGCCATCGCGAAGAAATTAATCAACCTCCACCAAGGAGAAGTTGGCGTTGAAACCAAGCTTGGCGGGGGAAGTACCTTCTTTTTTAGCTTGCCCATAGAGTAGATACCCACGGGCTCACGCCCCGTGGTCCTCCGCGCTAGCTTTGATAGGAGAAGGCAATGAGGTAGACACACAAAACTGACTTACCAGATCAAGCGTCGTCTGAATTTTGATTTCCTTGTGCAACAACATCAACCATTCATAATAAAATTCCTGATGGTTGAAGATCTTCTCTTCAGCACTGAACTTCCCATGGGTAGCTCGTTTTATGTCTGGAACTCGCTTGTCGACTTCGACTTTTTGGTTTCCTTTTGGCTTCATCATCGCTCCTTTTAATCCTAGGATGGGCTAACAACATCACCGTACCAATTCTCTCGTATTTGTCCAACTTGTTCTGAAAAGACACACGATGCCGGCCTCCCGATAAAGCCAAAACAGGTTTAGACCGAAAAGACTACAGATATTCCTGTTAATTGTAGTTTGGAGGATTCGCATGCGGGTTCCACGTACTCCTGCCCCGATTCTTTCTATTCTCTTTCTTCTTCTTTGGCCGATCTCCGTCCAGGCTGATTTTGAAGCAGGGGTGGCGGCCTACCATCGAGGCGACTACGCCACGGCCCTTCAAGAATTTCTTCCACTAGCCCAACAGGGACATATCAAGGCCATATTCAATATGGGCATTCTGTATGAAAAAGGCCAGGGGGTTCCCCAGGATTTTCAGGAAGCGTATCGCTGGTATTACCTCGCCGCCGCTCAGGGAGATGCGCAGACACAGAACGTGCTGGGAATGTTGTTTGAATACGGCCAGGGGGTTCCCCAGGATTACCTGCAATCCATACATTGGTATGGGCTGGCAGCACAGCAAGGCTTCGCAGAGGCCCAATTTCATCTGGGGTTTCTGTACGCCACCGGGGTGGGTGTCCCACAGAATTTTACCGAAGCAGAACGTTGGTATAGGCTGGCAGCGCAGCAAGGGTTAGGCGAGGCTCAGCACAACCTGGGGTATCTGTACCATATTGGCCAGGGAGGATTACCTCAGGATTTTGTCCAAGCCCATATGTGGTACAACCTGGCTGCCACCCGAGGGATAGAAAATGCTGCAAGACTCCGAGATCATGTGGCAAGCATGATGTCCCCCGAGCAGGAGGATCTAGCACAACAACTTGCCCGCGAATGGAAGCCCATGCCTAGCTCATGAAGGCCGTAACCTTTCCCCATTTTAAGCCGCCACTTGTTTGAGTGCTCGAGGCCGGTGACCAGGGGCCGATACCCCAGGACACTGTAAGGCCGACTAGTGCTGTACTGCCTCCGGTACTGTTCAATGATGATTGGGACTTCCCTAAGCGTGTAAAAAAACTCTTCCCCCTTCTCAACCACTCATCACGAAGTCAGCCGTTGAAAGAGCTGATATTCTGGTCCACCCCCTTACCCCATCCCTGAGAACCCTGGGCCTTAAAGCTGCCGAGAATGAGAGAATACCTCTGATCCCGCCAGATCGACGCTGAACGATCTGCATGCCTTTGCGAGGGCCGACCGCCTGAACAGGTCCCACAACAGGTTTTGGAATGCCAAGCCGTGGTACCACCCCCATACGGTCTCGCGAAAGACTTGGTGGACGGCTGAAAGACCACCATCGGGAGGCCACATGAGGTTTTTGACCGTACGGGTCTTTTTGACGTTGTCACTTCGTATAGCGGGAATACGTCGTCTGTCGGGGCCGTGCTTTTAGGACCACCCCTAGCAACAGGCCGATGAGTACCAGAGCGCCGCCGTAGAGCAGCCACTCGAGTTGTACGTTGTCTTTCAGCTGCCTGGTCATAGAGGACAGTTTCTCCAATTCGCCAACCAAGCGTTGGTTCTGCTGGGTCAGCTCGACGTTGTGGGCATGCTCATTGATCGGATCGGCCGATATACGTTTCAGTTCCTCAAGTTCTTTTGTCAGGGCTTGCACCTCCGAATTGAGCTTTCTGTTGTTGGCCTCGGTTTCTTTGTACTCAGACTGGATACTCACACGCGCTTCGCGTTCTTTGTCGATTTCGGCTTTGAGGCCTACAAGACGTTTCTCGGCAGCGGCCAGCTTGTCACGGGCGATGGGTTCCCCGATGAGATACTGGGAGGTGACCCAGCCTTCCAGCCCACCATCAGTCCGAACCTGGGTGAAACCGGCGTCCTCGTCAGTGGCGAGAATGGTCAGTTGGGTCCCGCTTGGGAGACCACGGTGTATGATGCGATGTGCGGTGGAT
>JAOUGQ010000331.1 GCA_029865515.1 Nitrospirota bacterium | reverse complement strand
ATAGAGCGGATGGTCAGCCTCTGTGCCATGTCCATCATCTACGAGATCCGCTGAAGATCGAATAGTTTGATACAGATACACCACATACAAGCCAACGAGCACAACCCCGATGACCGGCCTCGCCCAGCCCCACTCTAGAGGAACAAACGTGGCAATCACCCCCAAACAAAAGGCCCAGTTGAACCAGAGCAGATCGCGGGCAAAGCCGGTTGGCTCGGGCTTTAACAGCCCCTGCCACCCTCTCGTCCGTGCGGCAAAGAACCCCACCAGAAAAAAAGCCAAGGTCGCAAGCATCAGCGGCGCGCCGAGAATCGCCCCCACTCCCACTTCGTGCCGCAACGTTTCAGAACCCGATCCCAACAAAATAGCAAAGAGTGGAACCATCGTTTCCGGCAACGCCGTTCCAATCGCCGCAAACACCGAACCCGTGACACCTTCCGAAATCCCGAGACGCTCCCCAAAATGCTCTAAACTGTTCGTAAAGGCCTCCGCCCCCAACAGAATGACGACCAAGGATGCGAGTAAAATCAGAATATCCATATTCAGGAAACACGGTCCTTTTTCTTCAAAGAGTTCCATCGAACATTGCAATTTTCCATTGTAAATTCAAGTAGTTACAAAAGTCTGCCTAGGTCAGCGTCCGATGATGGGGCAACCCCCACTTCAAAGACGTCCCCCCACCTTGCCATCTGGAAAATTATTCTTCTAAACTCCCTCTATGGACAACGTCACGACAGGCCTGTTGCTCACCCTGGGCACCATTGTGATTTATGCCATGACCATTCGATGGTGGCGGTATCGCCGGGCCGCCAAACTTGCCGATAAACTCCTCGCCGAAGTGATCAAAGGGAAAGACGCCTTTCGTCGATAATTCCGCCCATTTACACGCATCCCGCACAACTATTCCCACTCCTGTTGACCTTGGGGAATGACGATTCCCGTATTTGAAAACTTGTCGGACGGAGGGGATCAATAGCAAAAAACAGGCTGAACGAGGCCAGAGGTTCACGATTTTGCTGACCCCTGGCACAAAGAGGCTATGATCAAAGAAATTCAGGAAATAAGGACTGCTGGTCCATGTTTTCAGCCGATTCATGCTCATGCAGACAGGCTCCCTGGTTGAGGTGTTTCTCGTCCCTCGATTCCTCATCGAGCTTCCAAGCTTGTTGCCACTCAACCTCCACCAGTTTTCCTCGACATCGGCTACAAATATGTCGAGAAGGAATAATAGTCCGTCGTTGCCGATGATAGGCCATCCCGCATTGGAGACACTGCCAGGCAAATCGAATCCGCAATTGCACAGCCGTCTCTAACTGATGACGAACGCTCACGCCAAGACCCTCCGCATTCATGCGGTGCATCATTTCTCGAAATTCCGCTCCATGTGACGGGCGATGCTTCCGAATATCAAACTGCCATTGGTGGATCATTTCATGCGCCAATGTTCGCCGCAGTTCTTCTTCAGGTTGATGACGAAGCAAGGGAGCAGACAGCCTGATGACTCGAGCCGCACCCTGTCGATAATCCCGTGACACCCAGGGACTCCTCGGCCCAACCTGACTCACAAACATCCCGGCCGATGAGGTTAATCGTTTGCTCCATTCAATGGTAATCGGGGGCAACCGATTCTCAAAAAAGCGGTGAGCCAGGCTCTGCCACATGGCTTGCACCGTTTCCAATGGAACAAGTCCCTCTGAAGCGACACTGGCGGGAGAGTTCACCAAGATTTCCAGGAAGGTTGGCTATACATCACGTAGTGGCTATGTTACCATTTTTTTTGCCTTTCGGAACAAGAACTTTTACTCAATCCGGTCATCATTATATAAAGCGTGTTAGGCATGTCCTTAGCTGATCCGACCAGTGACAGTCATTTCATGCGGATGGCCTTGGATATGGCCCAGCAAGCCTTTCGTGCGGAGGAAGTCCCGGTTGGAGCAGTGCTTGTCCAGGATGGAATCGTACTGGCGACCGGCTTCAATCAACGGGAGAGCACACAAGACCCGACAGCGCATGCCGAACTCATGGCCATCCGGTCGGCTTCGATGACATTGGGGTCCTGGCGTCTCACCGGAACCACCCTCTATGTCACATTGGAACCATGCGCCATGTGTGCGGGAGCCATCATCCAGGCCAGGATTGCACGTGTCGTGTTTGGCACCTGGGATCCAAAAGCCGGCGCGTGTGGGTCAATCTGCAATCTCACGGCAGAAACCCGTTTTAATCACCGGGTCACAGTCGACTCAGATATACTGGCGGAGGATTGCCGAGCGATCTTACAGAATTTTTTTCAGAACCTGAGGAGTACCCAACCAATTCCTACCCCATAACGTACACAAACACGGAGAGGTGCGAGAGTGGCCGATTCGGACGGTCTCGAAAACCGTTGTCCTCAAAAGGGACCGTGGGTTCAAATCCCACCCTCTCCGCCAACCTATCATCAGCCCACTGAGCATGAGTGGAGCAAGAATTTTTCTCAACCCGGCAGAAGACAGAGGGTGGGATTTGAACAAGGGTTTTGAAGGGGGTGCGCCCCCTTCATGGGGTGACCGGAGCAACGCGAAGGCACGAGGGGGCATTGCCCCCTAGTGGGAGTGCGGGGCTAACCAGGCCCGCACGACTTCAAATTCCCACCCTCTCCGCCAGCCTTCGCCAGGGCTACGGCTGGCAGACCAGCACAGAAGAGAGCCAAAACCTCACCAAGTACGCTTGGGAATCAAAGGATGCGAAGACTTTCCGCCGAAGTACCTACCCCTACCGAAAGTCGTGGTAGGTGTATTTGAGTGAGAAAGCCACGAGCTCACCTCCCAGGTCATCGCAGAATGCGTGTGATACCTAAGCATTTAGCCTGAAATCAGGTTTGGATTAACCCGTTAAGAAAGAATGAACGACTACCGATCCTCTTTATTCGAGCGACACAGTGGCAGGACGAACTGCGTTCCTACCCGGTAGCAAGAAGGGAACAAAGAGTTGCAAATTGAAAATAAAAGGATAAAATACTTCCCAAGAACCTCCCAAACAAGGCGAAAAAGCAACTTGAAGATATCGCTTAAGGAAATTTGCAACAAGGGGATACGCTCATGAGGATCAAAGCTGGCGAGTTCGTTGTTTTTAGTAAACTGAAAACGTCGTCTCATCCAAGCCCTCGGGCCAAAGCCATCCACCCTGCCCAACATGGGGAATACTATAGCTACATCATTGACAAGTTTTGGAAAGTGGTGCAGGTCTTTGATGATGAAACTATCGAAGTGGAAACTCGACGTGGGAAACGACACCGTTTAAATAAGAATACTCCGCTGGTGCGCAAGGCTGGCCTTTTGCACCAATTGTTTTCCCGAAATCGATTTTTTTAAAAATTAATTGGGCCGGCCTCGGCGTACGAGGTTCATTATTTCCACAATCCTGTCCCCTGCCTACCCAACCAGCTCCTACATATATTAATACCGTGCCCAAACGAGCCTAACTCCTCACGGGGTTGGGCTCTGTTGTTTTAGAACTTTAGTCAATCAGAGATGGATGAGGCATTGGCAGGGACATGTGTGACCGGGTTCAAGTGCGGAACAGATAATAGGTAATGTGGTGAGGCACAGGTGGGGTAATTTAAAGCACTTT